>NZ_JBIMPP010000046.1:0-63070 GCF_043906805.1 Actinomadura sp. SCN-SB
GACAGCTGCGAGGACGGCTGTCCCCTTCGGCTTCCCCGGGCAGGAGATTGGGTGAGGGCGGTTGGCTTTCGAACATGGGCTGGGGGCCAGGCGAAGACGCATTCGGTCGGCTCCGCAACACCAGGTTGGACTGGGTTGTCGCTCGTGCGCATATCGGTCGGTGGGCAAGGATGAACACGAACGAGTCATTGAACTCCAGCACCGGCTCGGTGTGGCGGCGGTCGATCTCGACGATGCATGCGGCCAGTTCAGTATCGTTGAATTGGGTGAGCAGCGACTTCCACCGGTCGGCGACCATGGCCAGCCATCTTTGCTTGGTGATGGACAGCCGGGGGACGTGGTGCTCACCTCGGCGCGGAGGCCATCCAACGCGGGTTAGGGAGGGCACCCGTCTGCGCCTCGTGAAGCTCGAAGATGAACTGGTCGATGCGAGCGACAACTTCTAACTCGCGGACGTCAGCCGGTCGACCTGGACCTCTCGGTACTCGCGCAGCAGCCTCTCCAACTCCTCCAATAGCTCCGCGCGACGTCGGGCGCGCGAGTCCGGACGAAGTGCCTGCAGTTTCGCCTGCTCGGCCTTGATCCTCTCGCGACCCTTTCGGATCTTCGTCTGCTCGGCGCTCGGGGAGTCGCAGCAACGCTTGGAAGCGCATCATGCCTGGCCCGCGGTGCCTGCTGCTGGACCGCACCGTCCAGGTTGAGCCCGGCGAGATGGCCGAGGGCGTCGCGGCAGAGCTCCACACAGGCGGTGCCGGAGTTTTCGCCTTGTGGGTGCCGGATCTCAACCGGGAGCTCCGTGAGGATACCGGCAGAGGTTTGCCCTGCCGCATCGGCGAACTCTGGCTGATGGTGACAGTTCCTTCCGGCCTGCGGTTTCTCGCCTGCTACGCCCGGGACTACGCCTATGCCAGCGGTGATGCGCTGATCCGCGCCGCTCATCTGCTGCTCTCCCCAGGGGCGCCGCGTTGAGCTCAGCACGGACGGAGCGATGGGCCCCTCTCGGCTGGGAACGTTGACACGCGCCGTCCCGATTCCCATCGCGGAACGCGCTGTCCCCTTGGACGGCCTCGCCAGCGATGGTCCCCAGCTCGTTTCTGCGGCCGCGTACCTGGTTGGTGACCTGATGCGCACCTTCGGTCATCCTGACGTCCTGCACATCACCACTGAAGGGCAGATTGCTCCAACTCGGTGGTGGGGGCACACAGACGCGATCACGAAATGGGCGATTGAGTCGGGTGTGGAGACCCTTTAACTGGCGCGGTAGTGGTGCGGCACGGCGTCGGAGCGCGAGGACATGGGTCCTGAACCAAGCTGTACAAGGTCTGCGGCAGACGAGCGTTCCAGCAGGCCCCTGTCACCAATGGCTTCTTCTTAGCCCTGCGTGGAATGGTCCGCGGCAGCCTGACGGACGCTTCGGCGAGCATCCGCCTGGAGAAGCCTCTTGAGGCATTTCTCCTCGGGGCTGAGGCTGACTCTTCTGGCAAGGGCGGCCGCGGTCTCTCTCCGGACAGAGCCCGCATCGTCGTTTGCTATTTCATGAACCGCCTCAGGTGAGAGCGAAACGGCTTCCCTTCCCCACCGATAGGCGGCGATCATTCGCATTACGGGGAATGGATGGAACGCCAGAAGGTTTGGATTCAGCTGTGACAGGTGGGCGGGAAGTTGAGATAGGACGTGGCCCATAGTCCGACTCTCTGATTCGCCCTTTGACCTGAGATTCTTCAGAACGATCTGCTCGATTTCCAGTGTCTGCTGCGCATCGGGTTGGAAAGCAGCAGCACATGCCAGGGCCTCGTTCGGGACACTGGTCTGATCGAGGCGGCGAGGGCGATCTCCGCCATGAAGTCCGCGGGCAAGTTCCAGGAGCCGCAGACGACAGCGAGCTTGGGTTTCGGAGTCCAGACGTCGAGCCAGGTTGAACAGACCTCGAAGATTGTTGCCTCGATCCATGGGTGCCAGACCTTGATCGAGCGCGCGGTCAAGGAGGATTGACGCGAAGCGCTGGCGGATTTCCATGTTCAGGATCGAGGCTAGGATGGCATCCCCCGGGGCGTACCAGTGGCCAATCGCTGAGGAGTCATCGCTGTCGGAGGTCCATTGCCGTTCGAGTGTCGCCCCGGCATACGGGCGCAGTGGCGCGGGGTCCGCACCGACTCGTATGAGCGCTCCGCAAACACGTGGATTGGTCTCCGCGAGCGGCCCAAGCAACTCGACTAGCTCGGTTATGTGCCTCTTTGTCTTCGGGATCTCCGCGTAGATGACATCACCCATGAGCTCGTCACTCGTCAGAGGGTCGACCAGGAGTGGGAGTGCTTCCGGATAACCTGCATGGGCCAGAGCGACAAGGGTGCGGACTATGGTCCGGTCGACCCGACGAAAGTAGGGCTTCGGATGGTCGAGCAAGGTCTGAGCCACGACGAGAAAGCGTTCCACCTGCTCCTTGTCCAAGACTCCCGCGACCGCTTTGAGTAGCTGGAACGCCTGCACGTAGGGTGATGGTTCAATGGCCCATCCACGGCTCTCATCCTTGGCCACCTCCTCGAGCGCCCAGTCAGCCCAGGTACGGGCATCGTCGTCGCTGAGGAGATCGGCGGTCTGTGCCGCGAAGGCGAAGACGGCGGCGTGCTGGACGGGTGGAGCGTCACGCCGAAGCGGCGGAAGTAGGACTCGTTTCTCAGGTAGGGTTTTCGCCAATGACGGTATGTGCTTCGATGCGCCGGCCCTTATCAGCGAATCTCTAGCCTCGGCCAGATCCCCTCTTCTCTGGAGGAGTCGACCCAGTTTCTCTTCAGCGTCGATTTCTTCTGTGAGCTGCGCGCGGAGTACCGCCTGCCAACGCCAGCGAAGTGTTCTCTGAATCGCTGTTTCGGTCTTGTCGTCATCGAGCGCGGATGAGTAGGCGTGTTGCTGGAGATAGGGCGAACCCGGCAGGCCGCTGGTCCGGGCCAGGGGGCGCAGGGTCTGCGCGATCGAGTGTTCGTCTTCCCGGTCTTCCCCGTCGTAGTACCAGAAGCGCGCCGTCCTCAGGGCGTAGAGCCAGTCGGCTGCCTCGTCGAACATCGACGCCGGAACGGCACGCTCGATCGCTGACAGGTAGGCCTGCTCGGCGCCCGGGCCATCTCCATGGAGCGCCAGATACCGACCGTGTCTGGCATGCAGCCATGCGAGTGTCTGCGGCGGGTGCAGTAGACGCACCCTCCTCAGGAGTTCATCCCAGGTTCCGGTTGCATCAGCCAGACACATTTGAACCCGGAGGACCAATCGTTTCGCTTCATCATCGTCACTGGCTTGAGGTTCCTTCAAGATCCCTTGAATTGCCTCAAGCCGTTCAAGGACGAGTCCTGGCCGGGCAGCTGCGATCGCTTCTTCACACAGGAAGACGGCGGCGCGAAGGCTGTGAGGATCGCCTGGCTCAAGCTCGTCAAATGATTGGAGGAAATTGGAGAACTCGGCCCCCTTAGTCACCCAAATCGCTTCGTCCACCGCTCTCGCAGCACGATGCAGTTCGATTGGCCGGTCAATGCCGTCGCGGCGTCTACCGGAGCCGCCCAAGGCCGCGTGCGCGTCCCAGGGCTGGGCTTTGTCCAGATGGTCCCAGGCCAGGCCGATGCTCAGGTCGACTGCCTGGGTGAGGCTCCCAGCCGCCTGCAATGCAGATGCTTGGGCGCTCCGCATGTGGTGGGCATGAGGCATGAAACCCTCAGCGTGTAGCGCTTTGGCGAGCTTGGCGAATGCCTCGGGCGCACGCGTGTCGTTGTCGCTAAAAAGGCTCCTCGCGGTGGCGAGTTCTCCATCGATTCCCAACGCCTTGAACGGGCCTCTGAGAACAGCATCCACGCTGATAACGTCAGCCACTTTTCGAGAGGATCGAACGCTGCTGGCTCTCCCCCGAAGGCGCTTCATGTAGCGGTTCACCATGTCGGCGTTGATCGTTCCTGCGTGCAGCCCAGTTGTCTGGGCGTAGGCCAGCAAGTCGTTGAAGACCTGTTGTGGTGTCAACGACAGGGACTCAGCGATGGGCTTCAGCATGTGCAAACTGCGGAGGTAGTCGTTACCTCCGTCCTCGACGGAGGAACACCACACCTGAAGGCGACACAGAAATGCGTGCGTCGTCTCCTCGACGCCGCCCAGATCCGGGGCGCCCCGGCCGAGTGCGAGCACGACCGCCGCTTTGACATGATTCAGGCGGGTGCGATAGCGCTCCTTTACCGCGTGCTTTTCGATAGTCTCGAAGAACAGGCGACTGCCCAGGTGACAGGACGCCCTCTCGGCAAGCCATCGGAGTTCGCTCAGATTTCGCTCCGCTCCCCCGGCTGCGACTCCGAGATCCCGGTTCCCGCACTCGACCTCAACGCGGCGGTCCGCAAGCACGTGTAGCGCCTGCTCGACAATGTCAACGAAGGGCTTATCATTCTCTGTGACCCGCAGATATTTCTTAACCTGAAATTCAGTGGTCAAGTGATCAAGCGAGTCATCTCCCGAGATGATGATGTCGTCGAGACGATGGCCACGCACCCGCTGTTGCAAACCGAGAGAACGTACAGGAACCGGCAAACCCTGCGGTGACGCCTCACTCACCAGATGCGCAAGCAAGACAGCAGCGACACGGTATTCGAATAGCGTGCCACCGCCGCCCGTCGCCTCGGCGGAAACTACCCGTTTCTCTGCCATCACCCTCCGACGATAGCGTCAAACCCTAGTCGCAAGCCGCAGTTGTCAACAAACATGATGACCGGCAACGAAGCTCACCAGGACAACATCCCCACGGTCACCGCCCGCTCCCCCACTGCCAGGCCAGGGAGCAACCGCTGGGACACAAGTGGCATACCGAACCATGATCGGCCGGGATACCCATCCTGAATCCGAGGACCCCTCCGGCGCAGAACCCGAATCACTCGCCAACTGACAGGCACCAGCCCACCCCCATCGCCCAAGAGAGCTCAAGCTGTAGCCCGGCGCTGGAGGGTGTGCATCGGGCCGCGATTGCACGTACGCGGGGCACGTGCCCGCGATGGTGTGATGGAGCCGGGGGTCTTGGGACCATGATCGTCCCCGGTTCGGCCCCGCGAGCGAACTTCGAGCGAACACGGGAACGTACCGGGGCAAAGCTGGCGGGGGGCATACCGGGGCGAACTCGCGTTTGCCCAGGTCAGCAAGGGTGGGTCGCGTGGGACTCGAACCCACAACCTACGGATTAAAAGTCCGGAGCTCTGCCAATTGAGCTAGCGACCCGCAGGGTCAGGGTATCGAGAGCGGACGGGTGTTCGCATCGGGGTTACCGGGTGGGGGTCAGGTGGACGGGGAGGTGCTTCAGGCCGTTCTGGAAGTTGGAGGCGAGGCGTACCGGGGGGCCGGTTGGAGTGATGGTGAGGGGGAGGAGCTCGCGGAAGATGGCTCGCATCTGGACGCGGGCCAGGTGGGCGCCGAGGCAGAAGTGGGGGCCGAAGCCGAAGCTGACGTGGTCGTTGGGGGTGCGGGTGATGTCGAAGGTGTCGGGGGAGTCGAAGACGGTCTCGTCGCGGTTGGCGGAGGCGTGGTAGACGACGACCTTGTCGCCGGCGCGGATGGAGGCGGGGCCGAGCTTGACGTCCTGGGTGGCGGTGCGGCGGAAGTCCATGACGGGGGGCCAGTAGCGGAGCGTCTCCTCGATGGCGGAGTCCAGGAGGGACGGGTCGGAGCGGAGGAGGGCGAACTGGGCGGGGTGGTCGAGGAGGGTGAGGAGGCCGCCGGGGATGCCGTTGCGGAGGGTCTCGTTCCCCGCGACGGCGAAGAGGAAGAACATGTTCTCGAACTCGGCGTCGGAGAGGCCGCCGGTGAGCATGCGGGACATGATGTCGTCGCCGGGCGCGTCGCGTTTGGCGTCGGCCAGGGCGTGGGCGTAGGCGAACATGTCGCGGAGGGCGGCCTTGGAACGGGGGTTCATGGGACGGCCGTCGGGGCGGAGCAGGGTCGAGGGGCGCTGGCGCAGGGCGGTGCGGGCCATGGGGCTCAGGGGGTCGGCGGTGGCCGAGGAGAGGTCCGCGTACTCCGCGTCCTGGTAGCCGATGACGCGGGACGCCCAGTCGTAGAGGAGGCGGCGGTCGGAGGACGGGACGCCCATGATGTGGGCGAGCGTCCAGACGGGCAGGTCGGCGGCGACCTCGACGAAGTCGACGTCGCCGCGGGCGGACGCGATCAGGGTGCGGGCGCGGTCCTCGATGGTGGCCTCTAGGGCGCGGATCGCGCGGGGCGTGAACGCGGAGGCGACGATGCGGCGCAGGCGGGAGTGGTCCGGCGGGTCCTGGTTGAGCATCATCGCCCGGACGAACTCCAGGTCCTCGGGCGTGTCGGGGTCGCGGATCTGGGTGGCGCCGAGGTGGGAGGAGAACACCTCCGGGGTGCGCAGCACGTGTTTGACGTCGGCGTGCCGGAAGACGCCCCAGTAGCCGGGTCCGGCGGGCCAGGCGCCGACGGCGGGTTCGGGGATCCGGCAGACCGGGGCCTCCGCGCGCAGTGTCCGGAACGTCTCGTACGGGACGCCCGAGGCGTAGGTGGTGGGCAGGAAGATCTCCTCGCGCATGGCTCCAGCGTGCATGATGGCGGGGTGACGATGAAGCCTGAGGACGGCGACAGGATCCTGCGGGAGAACTTCGCGCCGTGGGTCCAGGATCTCGGCCTGACGGTGGAGGAGGTGCGGGAGCGGAGCGTCGTGCTGCGGCTGCCGTGGTCGGACCGGCTGGCGCGGGAGGGCGGCGGCATGTCCGGGCAGGCGTTGATGGCGGCGGCGGACACGGCCACGGTGATCGCGGTGTCGGCGGCGCGCGGCGGGTTCGTCCCGATGACCACCGTCCAGCAGAACACCATGTTCCTGCGGCCGGTCGTGGGGAAGGACGTGCTGGTCTCGGTGGAGCTCACCAAGCTGGGACGGACGATGGCCTTCGCCGACATCGTGATGACGGTCGAGGGGGGTCACGAGCCGTACGCCCACGCCACCACCGTGTACGCGCTCCTGGCCGCCTGACGGCTCCTGACAGCGGGTCCCGTGTCGTTTGTGATCCGGTCAAGCAGCCCAGGTCCGCTCCCTGAGGAGACCTCGTGTCCGGTAGGGCCGACTCCGGCAGGATCCGTTTGATCATTGTGGTCGCCGTCACGATGACTCCGGCCCATTCCGCGGAGGGTGCGAGGATCGCGACATTCCCTTCTGGTTTCTTGTTCGGGGTCTCCACGTCCGGTTTCCAGGCCGAGGGGTCCTTTCCTGACAGCAACTGGACGGGGTATGCGAGGGGCAAGACTCCGTACGGCGACTCGGTCGACTTCCGGCACCGCTATCCCGGCGATATCGAGCTGGCCCGTGGTCTTGGCCTGAACGTTTTCCGTACGTCCCTCGAATGGGCGCGGATCGAGCCGCGGCGCGGTGTCAGGGACGAGTCGGTGATCGCCAACGGCGGGGGTCCGTCCGGGTACGTGCCGGTGCGCAGGCCGGCGTGGTGCTCGGTCGAGGACCTGATCGCCACCTGTCTCGGCAGGACGCCGCCGTACCGGGCGCTCTACCGAGGGTCCCGACGAGGGCGAATCACGAGCGG
This sequence comes from Actinomadura sp. SCN-SB, assembly GCF_043906805.1. NCBI lineage: Bacteria > Bacillati > Actinomycetota > Actinomycetes > Streptosporangiales > Thermomonosporaceae > Actinomadura > Actinomadura sp. SCN-SB. The sequence goes on from NZ_JBIMPP010000046.1 coordinate 7,563, forward strand.
GCGAACCGAATGACCCCCGCCTCACCGGGTACCGCCACGGCGAAGCGATGAGGCAGGGGAGGTCGTGGGCGACGAGCACTTCCGGACCGGCGCCGGGGCGGTCGCGGCGTCCGGGTCGGGCACGGTCGAAGAGGGACTGCTGCACAGCCTGAGACGGGCCGCCGCCGCCATGGAGGAGGCCGGGATCGAGTTCGCGCTGGCGGGCGGGTTCGCCGCGCATGTGCGCGGCGCCGCCGTGTCGACACACGATGTGGACTTCGTGCTGCGTCCCCGCGACGCGGAGCCTGCGCTGGAGACGCTGGAGGCCGTGGGCATGCGACGCCGCCGGATCCCCGAGAACTGGCTGGTCAAGGCCATCGACGGCGACCACGCCATCGATCTGATCCACACCCCGTCCGGCCGTCCCGTGGACGACGCGCTGTTGGGCCGGGCGGAGCGGATGTCGGTCGCGGCCGTGCTGATGCCGGTGCTGCCCGCCACCGACCTGGTGATCATGCGGCTGCTGGCGTTCACCGAGACCGCCTGCGACTTCAGCGAGTACCTGCACGTCTGCCGGGCGCTGCGGGAGCAGGTCGACTGGCCGCAGGTCGGCAAGGAGACGGCCGACTCCCCGTACGCCTACGCCTTCCTCACGCTGCTGGCCAGGCTCGGTGTCATCGAAGGGGGATTCCTGTGAGCGACGCTTCCCAGGGCCGGTCCGACTACGTGTCCGCGCACATCCAGGAGAGGCTCACCTCCAGGACGCACGAGCTGGGCATCCAGGTCGACGTCAGAGGTGAGGTGATCTACCTGCGCGGTGAGGTGGTGAACGAGGAGCGGCGGCGTCAGATCGAGGAGGCCGCGCGGGTCTGCGCGGAGGGACGTACCGTGCGCAACGAGGTGACGGTGACCGCCATGCGGGAGCCGGACGGTGAGGAGACGCTGTCATGATCCGGTTGGCCGCGGTCGGCGACCTGCATTTGGGGCCCGATGCCGCCGGGACGTACCGGGCGCAGCTCGGCCGGCTGGCGGGCAACGCCGAGGTGTTGCTGGTGGCCGGTGACCTGACCAGGCACGGCACGGTCGAGGAGGGCCGGGTCGTCGCCGACGAGCTGCGCGACCTCGGCCTCCCGGTGATCGCCGTGCTGGGCAACCACGACTACCACTCCGACGCCCAGGACGAGATCACCGCCATGCTGCGGGACGCCGGGATCACCGTCGTCGAGGGCGAGGGCGTCGTGGTGGACTGCCACGGGTTCCGGCTCGGGGTGGCGGGCGGCAAGGGCTTCGGCGGCGGTTTCGCCGGCAAGTGCTGCAGCGACTTCGGCGAACGCGAGATGAAGGCGTTCATCGCGCACACCAAGGAGTTCTCGGAACGGCTCGGCACCGCGCTGCTGGGCCTGGACGCCGATGTCCGGGTCGCGCTGACGCACTACTCGCCGGTCGAGGACACCCTGGCCGGCGAGCCCCTGGAGATCTACCCGTTCCTGGGCAGCTACCTGATGGCCGAGGCGATCGACTGCGCGGACGTCACGCTGGCGGTGCACGGGCACGCGCACAAGGGGACCGAGAAGGGCGAGACACCGGGCGGGGTGCGGGTCCGCAACGTCGCCATGCCGGTGCTCCAGCAGGCGTACACGGTCTACGCCCTCGACGGGCTCACGGGACCCGCGGGAGAGGGGGCGTGCACGGGCGCCATCGCCGGCGCGAGCTGAACCCGCAAGCCTTCCCGGATGCACATCCGGCCCACGAACCACCCGCACTGTGAACGGCCGGCGGATCGCGCAGGAGGGGGCGGTCCGGTGGCCGTTCACCCGTCCGGGCGGAGCAGGTCGAGCACGGCCTGCTCCGCCGGGCCCTGCGTCGCCAGTTCGCCCGCCTCGGCGTCCACCCCGAGCTCGGTCAGCGCGGGCGCGATCGTCTCGCCCCGCTCGTACAGCTCGATGACGCGGGGGTCGATGTAGGAGGCGCGCGCCACGGCCGGGGTGTTGCCCAGGTAGCCCGCCACCTCCCGGACCACCCGGGTCACCGCCCGCGCCCTGCGCCGCTCGCCGTCCCCGGCCCGCGGCACCGACACCGCCAGGCCCACCGCCGCCAGGACGGTGGCGTGCCAGGTACGGAAGTCCTTGGCGGTGAAGTCGCCGCCGGTCACCTCGCGGATGTAGTCGTTGATGTCGGAGGTCAGCACGTCGTGCCAGGCGCCGTCCCGGTTGCGGTACGCGAGCAGTTCGGGGCCGGGGTCGCGGCGGCGCTTGAGCCCGTTGACCACCCGGCGGACCTCCTCCTCGGCCACCGCCTGCTGCCGTTCCCTGGCGCCCTTGGCCGGATACTCGAAGATCACCACGTCGCGGCGGCAGCGGACGTGCTCGCGCAGCACGGTGGCCACCCCGAACGTGCCGTTCTCGGCGGCGTACTCCTCGCCGCCGACCCGGAAGAAGCCGAGGTCGATCAGCCGGACCGCGGCGGCCAGGACCCGTTCCCTGGTGAAGCCGCGCCCGGCCATGTGGCCGGAGAGGACGGCCCGGACCGCGGGCAGCCGGGCGGCCAGTTCCAGCACCCGGTCGTGCTTCTCGCGGTCGCGCCGGGCCCGCCATTCGGCGTGGTAGATGTACTGGCGCCGTCCCGCGTCGTCGATGCCGACGGCCTGGATGTGGCCGTCGCCGTCCGGGCAGATCCACACGTCCCTCCACGCGGGCGGGATGACCAGGTCCTTGATCCGCCGTACCTGCTCGGGGTCGGCCGGGGTGCAGCCGTCCAGGCCGAGGTAGCGGAAGCCGCGGCCGTGCCGCCGCCGGGTCAGGCCGGGCTCGGAGGGGTCACTGCGCCGCACGTCCCCCACCTCCCGTGCTGCTACGGGCCACCTTCGGTCAGCCGGGGTGGATCTCTCCTCCCGCGGGCACCAGCGTCTGGCCGGTGTAGTACGACGACAGCCTGTCGGCGGCGAAGAACACGTAGGACGGCGCCACCTCGTCGGGGTGGGCCGCCCTTCCCATGGGCGACTGGCCGCCGAAGCCCTCGACCCTCTGCTCGTCGAAGGTGGCGGGGATCAGCGGCGTCCACACCGGGCCGGGCGCCACGCAGTTCACCCGGATTCCCTGGTCGAGCAGGTTCTGCGCCAGCGACTGGGCGAACGTCATCGCGGCGGCCTTGCTGGCCGAGTAGTCGATCAGGCTCTTGTTGCCGCGCAGCCCGTTGATGGAGCCGGTGAACACGATCGAGGACCCGTCGCCGAGGTGGTTCAGCGCCTCCTGGACGATCCAGAACAGCGACAGCGTGTTCACGTCGAAGGTGCGGCGCAACTGCGCGTCGTCGATCTCCCGGACGTCCTTGACCGGCGTCTGCGTGCCGTGGTGCAGCACCAGCACGTCCAGGCCGCCCAGGTCGCGGGCCGCGTGCACGACGGCCTCCCGGGCGTGCCGTTCCTCGGCCAGGTCGCCGCCGATGGTGAAGCAGCGGCTGCCCTCCCGTTCGACCAGCGCCGCGGTGTGCCGGGCGTCGTCGTCCTCGCTGAGGTAGGTGATCGCGACGTCCGCGCCCTCCTTGGCGAACGCGACCGCCACCGCCCGGCCGATCCCCGAGTCGCCGCCGGTGATCAGCGCGCGCCGTCCGCCGAGCAGGCCGCGTCCCTCGTAGTCGCGCATCTCGTCCCGCGGCTCGGGGGTCATGTCGGCGGTGCGGCCCGGGTAAGGCTGGTCCTGTGCGGGTGGCTCGCTCATCGTCGCCTCCTGTCCGCGTCCGGCGCGTTCCGGACGCGTGGTGCGGGACGTTTTCGGGACGCGCATGCCCGGGAGGCGAGGGGGCAAACACCACCCGTATCGTGACTCCTGGGTAACATCTCCCGAACCACATTCGGTCTCACGTAAGGTGCTGCTTATGGACCTGAACGGAGTGTCCGCCGTCATCTCCGGTGGAGCGAGCGGCCTCGGCGCCGCCACCGCACGCGAACTGGCCGCCGACGGCGTCAAGGTGGTGGTCGCGGACCTGAACGAGGACAAGGGCAAGGCGCTGGCCGACGAGATCGGCGGCGTGTTCGTCAAGACCGACGTCGGCGACGAGGCCCAGGTGGAGGCCGCCGTGCGCGCCGCCGTCGACACCGGCGCCCCGCTGCGCGTCATCGTCAACAGCGCCGGCATCGGCTGGGCGTCCCGCACCGTCAACAGGGACGGCACGCCGCACGACCTCAGCGCGTTCGAGACCGTCATCCGGATCAACCTGATCGGCACGTTCAACCTGATGCGGATCGGCGCCGCCGCCATCGCCAAGACCGAGCCCGCCGACGAGGACGGGCAGCGCGGCGTGGTGATCAACACCGCGTCGGTCGCGGCGCTGGAGGGCCAGACCGGCCAGGTCGCCTACTCCGCCTCCAAGGGCGGCATCGTCGGCATGACCCTGCCCGCCGCCCGCGACCTGTCCGCGATCGGCGTCCGGGTCAACACCATCTGCCCCGGCATCATCGACACCCCCATCTACGGCGAGGGCGAGGCCGCCGAGGCGTTCAAGGCCAAGCTGTACGCGCCGGTGCCCTTCCCCAAGCGGATGGGCAAGGCGTCGGAGTTCGCGCACCTGGTGAAGTCCCTCATCGAGAACGACTACATGAACGGCGAGACCATCCGATTCGACGGCGGCATCCGCTTCCAGCCGAAGTGAGGCACCAAGGTGGCCGACGCAGTACTGACCGAGGAACAGGGCGCCGTCCTCATCATCACCATCAACCGTCCTGAGGCGAGGAACGCCGTCAACGGGGCGGTGGCGCAGGGACTGGCCGCCGCCGCCGAGGAGCTGGACTCCCGCAAGGACCTGTCGATCGGCGTCCTGACCGGCGCGGGCGGCACGTTCTGCGCCGGCATGGACCTCAAGGGGTTCCTGACCGGCGACAACCCGATCGTGGAGGGCCGCGGGTTCGCGGGGATCACCGAGCGCCCGCCGGCCAAGCCGCTGATCGCCGCGGTGGAGGGCTACGCGCTGGCCGGAGGCTGCGAGGTGGCGCTGAGCTGCGACCTGATCGTGGCCGCGCGGGACGCCCAGTTCGGGCTGCCCGAGCCCAAGCGCGGCCTGGTCGCCGGCGGGGGCGGGCTGCTGCGGCTGCCCCGGCGCATCCCGTTCCACATCGCCATGGAGATCGCGCTGACCGGCGAGAAGTATCCGGCGGAGCGGATGGCGCGGCTCGGCCTGGTCAACCGGCTCACCGAGCCGGGGGAGGCGCTGGCCGGGGCCAGGGACCTGGCGCTCCAGGTCGCCGAGAACGCCCCGCTGGCGCTGGCCGCCACCAAGAAGATCATCGTGGAGTCCGCGGACTGGGACTCCACGGAGATGTGGCGGAAGCAGAGCGAGATCACCCTGCCCGTGTTCACGTCGAAGGACGCCCAGGAAGGGCCGGCCGCCTTCGCCGAGAAGCGCAAGCCGGTCTGGAAGGGCGAGTGACCCTCACGGGCTGACCCGCCCCGCCGGAACACGGCATGCCGATGACGCCAAGGGAGTACGACACGGGGCCGTCCCGGAGTATCCTTGACCGGAGTCGGCGAGTGGGGAAGCTCGTTCGGCCCAGCGGCCCGTCCTCTTCGGAGGGCGGGCCGTTCGCGTTCCCGCCACCTCTTCGGGTTTCCTGGTAAGGCTCAGGGCATCTTCAGCGGGCTTTCAGGAACGGCTGGCACCCTCGGTGAGGATGGCGGAGGAGGGCTGACCGTGGCGGAACGCACGGCGTACGCGGGCAGGACGCCCGAAGGGCTCCTGCTCGTCGTCGAGGACGAGCCGAACATCCTGGAGCTGCTGGCCGGCAGCCTGCGCTTCGCCGGCTTCGAGGTGATCACCGCGACCAACGGGGCGGACGCGGTGCAGGCGGCGCGGCGGCGCAGGCCCGACCTGATCGTGCTGGACGTGATGCTGCCCGACATCGACGGGTTCGACGTGGCGCGGCGGCTGCGCTCGGGCGGCGACCACACCCCGGTGCTGTTCCTCACCGCCCGCGACGCCGTCCAGGACCGCATCAAGGGGCTGACCATCGGCGGCGACGACTACGTCACCAAGCCGTTCAGCCTGGAGGAGGTCATCGCGCGGATCCGCGCCGTGCTGCGGCGGGTCAGGGGCGGCGCCCGCGAACCCACGCCGCGGATGGTCTTCGCCGACATCGAGCTGGACGAGGACAGCCACGAGGTGTGGCGCGGCGGGCGTCCCGTCCAGCTGTCGCCGACCGAGTTCAAGCTGCTGCGCTACCTGATGGCCAACGCCGGCCGGGTGCTGTCCAAGCCCCAGATCCTCGACCACGTGTGGAACTACGACTTCGGCGGTGACGTCGGCATCGTCGAGTCGTACGTCTCGGCGCTGCGCCGCAAGGTCGACAACACCGAGCCCCGGCTGATCCACACCTTGCGGGGGGTGGGGTACGTGCTGCGATTGCCGCCGGACAGGCGCTGATGGCGTTCGAGGCGCTGCGCGCACTGCCGGAACGCACGCCGCTGCGGGTCAAGCTGATCGCGGGCATGCTGGTGCTGGTGGCGCTCGGCCTGGCCGTGATGAGCGGCGCCAGCGTCTCGGTGCTCAGCCAGTACCTGGTCGGCCGGTCCGACGACCAGCTCGTCACCAACACCGAACGGGTGATCGACGAGATCGTCGGGCAGCGCGGCCTGCCCGCCCAGCGGGTGCGGGTGCCCGCCGAGATGTTCGTGATGGTGGAGAACGAGGCCGGGCGCCGGGTCGACTACATCCCGCCGTTCGCCGCCTCCGGCAGCCCCCGCCTGCCCGCGGACCTGGAACGGCGGCTCGGGGAGCCGTTCACCGTCCCGTCCCAGGCCGGCTCGGGCGCGCCCTGGCGGGTGATCGCGCAGCCGCTGCCCGAAGGCGGTCTCGTGGTGCTCGGGCTGAGCCTGGACGAGGTCGAGCGCACCGTCAGCCGGCTGATCGTGATCGATGTGATCGTGGGCCTGGTGGTGGTGACGGTGCTGGCCGCGGTCGGGGTCTGGGTGGTGCGGGCCAGCCTGCGCCCGCTGGCGGCGATCGAGCAGACCGCCGGGGCGATCGCGGCGGGCGACCTGTCCCAGCGGGTGCCCGAGGCCGACTCCCGTACCGAGGTCGGACGGCTCGGCCGGTCGCTCAACAGCATGCTCGCGCAGATCGAGTCGGCGTTCCAGGCGCGCGCGCAGTCGGAGACCGCGGCGCGGTGGTCCGAGGAGAACGCGCGCCGATCCGAGGAGACCGCGCGGCGCTCGGAGGAGCGGATGCGGCGGTTCGTGGCCGACGCCAGCCATGAGCTGCGGACGCCGCTCACCGCGATCCGTGGCTTCGCCGAGTTCTACCGGCAGGGCGCCGCCCGTACCCCCGAGGAGCTGGACCGGCTGATCGGGCGGATCGAGGAGACCGCCGAGCGGATGGGCCTCCTGGTGGAGGACCTGCTGCTGCTCGCCCGGCTCGACCAGCAGCGCCCGATCGAGAAGGCCCCGGTGGACCTGCTCGCGGTCGCCGCCGACGCCGTCCAGGAGGCCCGCATGGTCGCGTCCGAGCACCCGATCGAGCTGTCGGTCGAGGGCGGCGTGGCGTACCAGGTGCTCGGGGACGAGCCAAGGCTGCGGCAGGTGCTCGGCAACCTGCTGACCAACGCGGTCACCCACACACCGCCCGGCACGCGGGTGACGGTACGGCTGCGCCCCGGATCCCTGGGGGCGACGCCCGCGGTGGTGTGCGAGGTGGCCGACGAGGGGCCTGGGCTGTCGCCGGAACAGGCCGAGCGGGTCTTCGAGCGCTTCTACCGCGTCAACCCGTCCCGGGGCCGTGAGGACGGCAGCACCGGGCTCGGCCTGGCCATCGTCGCGGCCCTGGTCGCGGCGCACGAGGGACGCGTCGAGGTGGACTCGGCCCCAGGTGAGGGAGCCGTCTTCCGCGTCATCCTGCCGCTCGCCACCTGAGCCCGCGCGACCTGAAGGCGCGTCCTGGCCTGGCGATCCGGACTCCGGGCTATTCAGCGGACTTTCAGCTTGATTCCAGGTCGATTACAGACGAAGTGGACAACCTGAAGGTGAGAAGGTCAGGGGGATCGCATGAGCGGCGAATTTCCGAACGAACAGGAACCACGGCAGGGACAGGAACCGCACCAGAGCGGGCAGCGATGGGCCGGTCCACAGGGGCGACCGGCCCCTCACACGCCCCACGGCGGCTACCCGCCGAACCACGGCGCCTGGCAGGGGCAGGGGTACGGATCCACCGGCGCCCCCGCCGCTCCCCCTGCGTACACCGGATGGGGGCTGCGCCGGAAGGTCGCGGCGGCGGCGGCGGTGGTGGCGATCGCGCTCGGCGCCGGAAGCGTGGGGGCGGCGGCCGTGGTCGCGCTGAACGGTGACGAGCCCGTCGTGGGCAGCTCGGCGCCGGTGACGGGGGTGCGGCAGGGGGCCACGATCGCGCAGGTCGCGGCGGCGGTGGAGCCGAGCGTGGTCTCCATCACGGCCCAATCGGGGGCGGGCACCGCCGGCGGCTCCGGCGTCATCATCGACGCCAACGGGACGATCATGACCAACCGCCATGTCGTCGCGAACGCGGACCGGGTCAAGGTCAGGTTCAGCGACGGCCGGACCGCGCCCGCCGAGGTCGTCGGCGCCTCCGACGACATCGACATCGCGGTGGTCAAGGCGTCGGGTGTGTCGGGGCTCAAGCCGGCCTCGCTGGGGAACAGCGACGCGCTCGCGGTGGGCGACACGGTGCTGGCGGTGGGCAGCCCGCTCGGCCTCGACGGCTCGGTGACCGCGGGCATCGTCAGCGCGCTGGGCCGGAACGTCCAGGAGGACGACGGGCCGCGGCAGGTGCCGCCGTTCCTGCGCCAGCGGCTGACCGAGCGGGAGAGCGGCGTGATCGCCAACGCGATTCAGACCGATGCGGCGATCAACCCGGGCAACTCGGGCGGCGCGCTGGTCAACGGGGCCGGGCAGGTGGTCGGGATCAACACCGCGATCGCCACGTCCGGCAACGACTCGGGCAACATCGGGGTGGGCTTCGCGATCCCGATCAACGACGCCCGTAAGGCCGCCCAGTCGATCATCCGGGCCGGCTAGAACATCCCACGGGGGGACGGGGGGAAGGTAAAGAAGCGGCGGCTATGCGAGGTCAAGGGGGCCTTGCGTGGCCGCCAATCCACGTTCTTGGGGCCACCGGGCGTCGCCGTGGGGTCGGCCGGAGGGTCAGCCGCGGGAAATGGGAAGGCATGATCCACGGGCAGCGGGGATAATCGGGGGTATGCCCGGCGACCTTCCCATACGCGGCTCGGTCTCCATCCCGGAGTCCGAGTTGCGCTGGCGTTTCTCCCGTTCCTCGGGGCCGGGCGGCCAGCACGTCAACACCAGCGCGACCGCGGCCGAGTTGTCCTTCGACGTCGCCGGCTCGCCCTCGCTGCCCGAGCCGTACAAGCGGCGGGCGCTGGAGCGCCTGGCAAGGAGGCTGTCGGACGGTGTCCTGACGATCCGGGCCGAGGAGTACCGCTCGCAGGCCCGCAACCGCGACGCGGCCCGCGCCCGCCTCATCTCGCTCCTCTCGGACGCCATCGCGCCCCCGCCGAAGAGGCGGATCCCCAGGAAGGTGCCCCGGGCCGTCAAGGAACGCCGCCTGGAGAACAAGCGCCGCCGCTCCGAGATCAAGCGCCAGCGCTCCGGCCGCTGGTCCTGACGTCCCGGCGGGTCAGACGCGGCCGCCGCGGATGGCGCGCATGGCCTCGCGGCGGGCCTCACCGGACAGGACGTCGATGTAGACCTGGCCGCGCAGATGCCCCGTCTCGTGTTGCAGGCAGCGGGCGAAGTAGCCGGTGCCCTCGACGCGGACCGGCTCGCCCTTCACGTCGACGCCCTCGACCACCGCGTGCGCGTACCGGGGCGTGGGGAAGTTGAGGCCGGGGAGGGACAGGCAGCCCTCCGGCTCTTCGAGCGTGTCGCCGTCCGCCGCGACCAGCGTGGGGTTGACGACGTGGCCGACATGACGTCGTCCCTCGTCGTCCTTGCAGTCGTAGACGAAGACCCGCAGCGGGACGCCGATCTGGTTGGCCGCGAGCCCGGCGCCGTTCGCCTCGTACATGGAGGCGAACATGTCGTCGATAAGGCGTTCCAGGGAGGCGTCGAACGCGCGGACGGGGTCGCACTCGGTGCGCAGGACAGGGTCGCCCAGCCGCCGGACGGGACGCACCGTGCCCCGCCCACGGGCCGCTTCCGGCTTGCTCACGCGAAAAGCCTATAGAAGCAGCGAAGAGGCCATAAACGCGTGTGCGGTGCCCGGTTGATCACCGGGCACCGCACACATCGCGTGGCGTGGTGTCAGTGCGTCTCGCCGTGGCCGCCACCGTGCGCGCCGCGGCCGGACGGAGGCAGCGGGCCGTCGTCCGGGTCGCCCGGGTCGACCGCGGGGGCGCTCTTGGGCTGGGTCGGGATCTGCGGGCCCGGCTTGTCGATCAGCGTGGACTCGGCCTTCTTCAGCGGGTGCTGCTCGCCGGGCGCGGAGCCGGTCCCGGGACCGGAGAGCGGCCCCTGAGAGGGGCCGGACGGCGCGGACGGCTGCCCGCCGGACGGCGAGCCCGCGGACGGCGACGGGGCCGCGTGCCTGGGCCCTGACGGGGCCTGCGTGCCCGAGGACGGCGACGAAGACGGCGAGGGCGACGAAGACGATGCCGACGGGGCCGGGGACGGCGACGGGGTGGCGGCGTGCTTGGCGGGGGCGGCGGGCGCGGACGCCGGGGCCGCCTGCTTGGGCGCCGGGGCCTGGGCGGAGGGCGCGGGGGCCTTGCGCTGCGGCGCCGACGGGGGCGGGCCGGCGTGCTGCCGGACGGCGTCCTCGACCATCTTCTCCAGCGGGCCCGCCTCGTTCTCGGCGGTCAGCAGCCGCACCAGGGTCTCGCTGATCTCGGTGAGCCGCTGCAGCGCCTGGGTGTGGTTCTTGGTCAGCTGGGTGAGCCGCTGGGTGGCGCCCTCGTTGATCACGCTGGCCCGGCGCTCGGCGGTGGTGAGCGTGCGCTCGGCCTCCAGCCGGGCGCTGGTCACCATGTGCTCGGCCTCCTGGGTGGCGGTGTTCAGGACGCTGTCCGACTCCTTCTTCGCCGCCGCCAGCACCTGCTCGGCCTTCTGCTCGGCCTGCGCGAGGTCGCGGTCGGCGTGCGCGCGGGCGTCCTCGATGATCCGCTTGGACTCGGCCTCGGCGTCCTTGCGGATCTGCGCGCCCTTGCTCTCGGCCTCGGCGACCTTGTCCTTGGCCTCGTCCTCGGCCAGGTTGATGATCTGCCGCAGCCGGTCGGACAGATCGTCGCCGGTGGGCTTGCGGGCCTCGCGGACCTCGGCCATCTCCCGGCGGGTGCGCTCCACGTCGTCGAGGGCGCGGGCGAGCCTGGTCTCCAGCTCGCGGATCTGGTTCTGGCTGCGGGCGATGTACTCGTCGACCTGGCGGCGGTTGTAGCCGCGCATGACGATCTCGAAGGTTTCCTCGCGGAGGAGGTTCGGCAGGATCTCGGCTTCGTTGCTCATGGTGCCTTGGGGGTCGTTGGCGGGGATATCACCCCGTCAGGGTCGGAGACAGCACCGGGTCTGGAACCAGTACTGGCAGTGTGGGACAGGCTCTTACAGGGCCGGGACCGTCCGGGCGCCGCGCGTGTCCGGGCGACACGGCCGCGGGCGTCACGGCGGGCTCCGTCTCAACTTGAACATCCAGGGTCGACTCTTGTCCGGTCCACCCCATTCGCGCAACCGGAATGCCTCTTCTCGCTGCAGTTTCTTCGTCCGGACCACGACTCGAAGTCACACGATTTTGGGACATTTCGCGCCTACGGCCATGGGGCAACCTACCGGCGGCCCGCCCGCCGGGCACCGCCGGGCACCCCTCCGCGGAACGGGGTTCCGCCGTCCCCCTACCATCGGCCTCATGAGCGAGGGCGGCATCGAGAACGGTATGAGCCATCACGGTATGAGCTATCGCGGAGCGTTGGGCGAAGACGCGCCGAGGATCCACCCTGAGGCGTGGGTCGCGCCGGGTGCGGTGGTGGTCGGCCGGGTGACGCTGGGGCGCGCGTCCAACGTCTGGTACGGATCGGTGCTGCGCGGCGACGACGAGGAGATCGTGGTCGGCGACGAATGCAACATCCAGGACCTGTGCTGCCTGCACGCCGATCCCGGCACCCCGGCCGTCCTGGAGGACCGGGTCAGCCTCGGCCACAAGGCCATGGTGCACGGCGCCCACGTGGAGACGGGCTCGCTCATCGGGATCGGCGCGATCGTCATGAACGGCGCCAGGATCGGATCCGGGACGCTGGTCGCCGCCGGGGCGCTGGTGCCGCCGGGCAAGAAGATCCCGTCCGGGGTGCTGGTCGCCGGCGTGCCCGGCAAGGTGGTCCGCGAGCTCGGCGAGGACGACCGGCTCGTTCTCGAACACACGCCGGACTCGTACGTGCGGAAGGCCGCGCGGCACCGCTCCGCCCGCTGGACCTGACCGAATGACCCCTTTTGACCTGCGATAACGTGAATCATCCGTGGTCATGGGAGGTTCTGCCGCCCGCCGTCTGACTACGATGACCACGTGGTGTGGGGACCGGGCTATGGGAGCGCGCCGCCGCCCAACCCCTCGATGGGGCCCGCGATGGGGGAGGATCCGTTCGCGGCGGCGGAGCGTGACACGAGGGCGATGGTGGCGGCCGGATGGTGGCCGTCGGCAGCGCCTCACCAGCGCCAGCACGCCATCGGTGGGCGCGTTCTCGTCCTGCCCGACGGCACCTGGTGGCTTTTCGGGGCGTGGGCCCGGTGGTACCGCCTGCACCCCTCGGACCAGCAGTGGTACCTCTGCCCGCCACCCCGCGCGCCCCAGGTGCGCATGGCGGCCCGGCCCGCCGCCCAAGGGGGCGGCCCCGCGCCCCCGCTGCCGCCCCATGTCGTGCCAGCGGGTCCCGACTTCTCCTACGCGCCGCCGCGCCCGCGTCCGTTCGTCGGACGCCCCCTGGACAACGATCTGAGCCTCCGGGTACGCGCCACGGTCGACTCCGCTGCCGCGCTGCCCGTCCAGGAGTACCCCCACTGGTCGAAGGACTTCACACCGCAGACCCCATCCACGGTGGTGGCCTCCTGGGGCGTGATGCTGTGGTGCTCGACGGCACCGGTGTTCGACGCGCGCATGGACGCGCAGATGCTCGACCACTGGAAGCAGTACCGCGCCAAGCCGCTGCCCGAGGTGGACGGTCCCCGCTGGCTCACCCCGCCACCCCTCGAAACGCTGGTCGGCATCTACGCGGAACGGCTTCGGGCCGGACGTGTCGAGGCCGCGGTGGTCGTGTTGCGGACGATGTGGGCCGTGGCCAGCGCCCTACGCGAGGACAAGCGTTTCCGTGTGCGCGCCGACGCCCTCCTGGCCATGCTCAGCACCACCCTGAGCAACCCCACCGTGGACTATGGCGCGCTCCCGTACGGGGACCAGGCCATTGTGCAGCAGTGGCTCACCCGCTGCCCGCCCAACCTCGTGCCCGCGCTGCGCAACGAAAGCTCGCCAGGGGACAACTTCCGGCACGCCTTCTACGCCCTTTCCGAAGAGGTGGCGCGGCACGCTGGGAACCCCGCCGACCCGTCCTACATCGAGCCCCGGCTGGTCGCCGCCGCGTTGCTGGCCGCCGACCTCGCCGTAGTACGCAAAGACGTGGCGGGCACGGTGGTCCCTTGGCTGGACCCCGAGGTCCGCTACACCGTCCAGGCGGTGCTCCAGCAGAACGGCCACCCGCTGAGGCGCCTCTGGCCGAAGGACTTCCGCCTCTCCAGCCCTTTGAGCTCGGTCACCGGGAAGGGCGCGGAGACCCTGCTGGCCACGATGTACGAACTGGACCTGGCCTGGTGCAGGCTGGCCGGTGGGATGCCCGCGCGTCCCAGGGGGTTCCCGGTGCCGAGCGCGGTGGCCGCCTCCCTTCTGGGACGCGATCGTGTTCGCGCGTCCGCCCGTACGTCCACCACTGCGCCCCCACCACCGGTGCAGCCCGCTTCGCCGTCGCCGTACGCGGCGCAGTCGCAGCCCGGGTTCCCTCCTGGCGCCGGTCAAGCCGTTCCGCCTCCGCCGCAACCGGACCGTCCCTTCGTCCAACCGCCCGCCCAGCCCGCGTCCCAGCAGCCGCCTGCGGCAGGGTTCGCCTCCCCTGCCGCCCCCGGCGAGGACCGTGACGACAAGGCCGCCGCCCCGCCATACACGGAACTGGGCTTCCAGCGTCCGACCCCCGCCCCCGCCGCTCCACCGCCCCCCGTCGTCCCCCCGAGCCCCGCCGCCCCGCCGAGCCCCGTCGCTTCGCCGGCTCCTGCCGTTCCGCCGGTCCCGAGCCCGTCCACGCCGACTCCGCCGCCTCCGAGCCCACCCGTCCCGGCGTCCCTCGAAGAGCAGAAGGCGGAAGCGGACCACGTTCCGCCCTACACCCAGCTCGGGTACCAGCCGTCAGGACCTGCGCAACCGCCCCCATCTCCGGCTCAGCCGTCCCAGCAGGGCCCTCCCGTCCCGCCACAGGGACCACCACAGGGTCCACCGCAGGGCCCGCCGCAGGGTCCGCCTCAGCAGCCGCCAGAGCCTCAGGAGCGCCCACGCACGCGCGTACTGGGTCCAGGGGACCTGGAAGAGCCGCCAGAGGACCAGAGGGCTCCGACGCCGCCCGCCCCCGGAGGGCAGGGGGGCGACCTCGGCTCCGGTACGCGGGTCATGTCGGAGACCATGGTCGGCAACTTCGACTTCCTCGACGACACGCCCTCGCCGGAGACGCCCGTCGAGAAGATTCCGCCCCCGCGCGACAGGTCGGAGCCGCGTTCCTTCGCGCGGTTCGGCATCAGCTTCATCTCCGGAGCGCAGGACGCCGCCCAGCTCCTCGACGGCCTGCGCGCCCAGGTCCAGGAGTGGCAGTCACCCGGAGCCGCTCTGGACCAGACCCGCGCGGACAGCGGACCCGAGACCGTCCTGGACGGCGGCGCCGGGCCCGCCACCCGCCTGGACGGCGGCGCCGGCGGGATGACGCGGGCCGACGGCGGCGCAGGGGGCCGCGCCCCGGGACCCAACTCCGGCGTGCCCAACGTGCTGATCGTCGGCGCCCCGCACAGCGGGCAGCGCCGCCTGGCCAGGCTGATCGCGCTGACGCTCGCCGACGCCGGGATCGGGGACGGGTCGATCCGCGCCCATGACGCCGGCGACGTCCGGGACGCGGCGGCCCAGCGCCTCCCCGAGCTGCTGGGCCGGCAGGGCCCCGCCATCCTGTTCGAGCGGCTGGACGTGGCGGTCACCTCGGCCGCCGACCCGGCCGCCGCCGCGGCGGCGGTGCGCCGCGCCCGCCGCCTGCCCGCCACCTCCGCGCCGCTGATCGCGACCTGCGAGCCGGCCGCCTACAAGAGGCTGCTGCAAGAGCATCCGCGCCTTGTCGAGGTGTTCCGGGTGTACCGGTTGCCCGACTTCGGCGACCCCGACCGCCGGATGACGCTGCTGCACCTGCTGGCCGACGAGCGGCGCGTCACCATCGGCGCGTCCGCGCTGGAGGTCGCCAGGGAGGACCTGCAACGGCTGCGCGGGCCCGGCGACCTGGTGAACGCGCGGCTCGTCGAGGCGTACCTCGACCTCGCCTGCCAGCGCCACCTCGAACGCGCGGGCGGCGCGTCCAGGGATCGGCTGGTCCTGACGCCCGACGACCTCACCGGCGTCGCCGAGGGCATCGAGCCCGCGCTGCGCCCGCCCGGCGACATCGACGGCTACCTGGCCCGGCTCGACCAGCTGATCGGTCTGGAGGAGGTCAAGGAGGCCGTACGGGAGCTGGCGGAGGCGGCCGTGCTGGAGGCCGACCGCGCCCGGCACGGCGTGGGCGGCGGGCGTCCCCTGCACCTGATCTTCCTGGGCCCGTCGGGCACCGGGAAGACGACCGTGGCCGGGCTGCTCGGCGGCATCTACGCGGCGCTCGGCCTGCTGGACTCCGGGCACGTGGTGGCGTGCCGTCCCGTCCATCTGGCCGGCCGCGACCAGCTCGACGTCGAGAGGCGGGTCGCGGGCATGGTCGAGCAGGCGCTGGGCGGCGTCCTGCTGGTCCAGGAGGCGCACCTGCTGGACCGCGTGCCCGCCGTGGTGAACGAGCTGCTGCGGGCCATGCGCCGGCGAGGCCGGCGGCTCATGGTGGTGTGCTCGGGACTGGCCCCGGAAATGGAGGGCTTCCTGGCGGGCAACCCGGCGTTCCGCGACGAGTTCCAGCGGACGCTGGAGTTCGAGGGCATGGGCGACCGGGACCTCGTCCGCCTGTTCCAGTCCTACGCCGAGCGCGATCTCTACACCCTGGACGAGGAGCTGCGGGTCGAGCTGATGTCCCGGTTCGAGCGGCTTCGCGGCGACCCGGGCTTCGCGTTCGCCCGTACCGTCCGGGCGCTGTTCGAGCAGACCGTGGCCCGGCAGGCGGCCCGGCTGGCCGGGGCGGACGTCAACGCCGCCACCGTGGCCCGGCTGACCGCCCGCGATCTGCCGGAGTCGCCGCTGGAGCAGATGATGGGCGATTTCCGGCAGCGCTAGTGACCATCGGGAGATAGTTCGCTATCCGGCTCCATGGCCGGGAAGACCCGTGACCAGAGTGGTCCGCGAATGGCCCTCTTGGGTCATGTGCCCGCGGGGGGTGTGCGCGTAGCCTCGGTAGGGGTGTGGGGGAACGAACGGAGGTGGACGCGGTGTGCCAACAGATCTTTGATGTTCGCGTCCACGACCGGGTCGCGCTGGACGAGATCGAGCTCTATGCCGAGATGCTCAGCGCCGTGGCGGCGTCCGAGGGGCCGCTGACGCTGGATGAGATCGACATGGTGCTCGGGGTGCGTTCCGGTGAGGCCGGTCGTCGCGAGCTGTCGCCGCAGGACCAGTGATACCGCAGCGGGCCGGGGCCGCCCGAGAAGGCGCCCCCGGCTCCCCCCTGTGCGCCGGACGTCCCCCTTGGTCCCCGGTAGGCCCCCGGTTGGTCCCCCCGGGAGGACCGTGTCTCCCGATTCCTTTGGATGTGTCCTAGATCGGTCCCGATCGGCCTAGGACGGGGGTCCCGATCCCTGAAGTAGCCGGAATGTTAAAAATCTCACCTATGTTCCTCCTGGGTCAGGAGCGGTCACCCAGGGTGACCGGCGGGGCCGGAGACGCCCGGAACCCCGGCGCCATAGGGCCTGCGGGCTCCGGACCGGAGGTGTCCCGCGTGTGTGCATTGATGCCGCTAGGGCACCCTTGTAGGTGAGAGGTCGGCGGACACCAGCCGAAGATGGGGCAAAGGTTCTTTTTACGCCTGGTTGCGCCTACGATCCTCACCGGACCGTTCCGGCACTTCAGGAGTACGACGTGCGATTGCGTCTCACGCCTCGCGAGGACAGCTTCTACGACATGTTCGCCGACTCGGCGAACAACCTGGTGACGGGAGCCAGGCTGCTCGTGGAGCTCATCAGCGACGGCAGCGACAGGGAGGCGATCGCGGAGAAGATGCGCGCCTGCGAGCACGCGGGCGACGAGTGCACCCACGCGATCATGCGGCGGCTGAACGAAACGTTCATCACCCCGTTCGACCGTGAGGACATCTACCGCCTGGCCTCCACGATCGACGACGTGATGGACGAGATGGAGGAGGCCGCCGACCTGGTCGTGCTCTACAAGATCGAGGAGTTCCCCAAGGGCATCGTGTCGATGGTCGAGGTGCTCGAACGCGCCGCCGAGCTCACCGCCGAGGCGATGCCGCGGCTGCGCTCCATGAAGGAGCTCAACGAGTACTGGATCGAGATCAACCGGCTCGAGAACCAGGGCGACCAGGCGTACCGCAAGCTGCTGGCCCACCTGTACGGCGGCGAGTACGACGCGCTGACGGTGATGAAGCTGAAGGAGGTCATCGACCGGCTGGAGGAGGCCGCCGACGCCTTCGAGCACGTGGCCAACACGGTCGAGACCATCGCGGTCAAGGAATCATGAGCTCGTCCGGAGAGGTGCGCAGCGCGCCGCCGGACCCCCGTCCCGCGACCCCGGAGGACGAGCCGGGGGACGGCGCGACCATCGTCGCGGGCCGTCCCGCCGCCGAACCCTCCCTCGCCGAACAGGCCCGCCGCGGCCCGGTCAAGTTCTGGCCCGTCCTGCTGGTCGGCGTGCTGCTGGTCATGCTGGCCGGCGCGCTGGGGCTCCGCTCGGACGCGCAGCTCGCCGTGCTCATCCTGGTCGTCGTGGTCGCGCTGGTCTTCGACTACACCAACGGCTTCCACGACGCGGCCAACGCCATCGCCACCTCGGTGTCCACCCGGGCCCTGACACCCCGCGCGGCGCTGCTGATGGCCGCCGTGATGAACCTGATCGGCGCGCTGCTGGGCGTCGAGGTGGCCAAGACCGTCAGCGAGGTGATCACCCCGCCGACGGGGCTGCACGGCCTCACCGTGGTCGCCGCCGGCGTCCTCGGCGCGATCACCTGGAACCTGATCACCTGGTACTTCGGGCTGCCCTCCTCGTCCTCCCACGCCCTCATCGGCGGCGTGGTGGGCGCGGGGCTCGCGTCGGCGTCCTCGGTGAGCTGGACCACGGTCGCCGAGAAGGTCGCCATCCCCATGGTGCTGTCCCCGGTGGCCGGGTTCTGCCTCGCCTACCTGGTGATGGTGGCGATCCTGTGGATCTTCCGGCGGGCCCAGCCCAGCCGGGTCGGCCGCCGCTTCCGCATCGCCCAGTCGGTGTCCGCCGCGTCGATGGCCCTCGGCCACGGCCTCCAGGACGCCCAGAAGACCATGGGCATCATCGTGCTGGCGCTCGTCACCACCGGGCACTCCGACGGCCAAGGCGTCCCGCTGTGGGTGATCGTCTCCTGTGCCGGCGCACTGTCGCTCGGCACGTACGCGGGCGGCTGGCGCATCATGCGGACCCTGGGCCGCCGCGTGATCGAACTCGACCCGCCCAAGGGCTTCGCCGCCGAAGCGACCGCCTCGATGATCTTGTACGCGACCGCGTACTTCTGGCACGCTCCAATCTCCACCACCCACACCATCACCTCATCGATCATGGGCGTGGGCGCCACCAAACGCCTGTCGGCCGTCCGTTGGGGCGTGGCGGGCAACATCGTCACCGCTTGGGTCCTCACCATGCCCATGGCCGCCTCAGTAGCCGCCCTGGTCTACTGGCTGGTCCATCTCTTCGGGGCATAAGCCACGCCCCGCGCGGGGACAAGGGGCGAAGACCCCGGTGTAGGGGCGGAGCCCCTACACCGGGGTCACTCTTACTCCCCTGAGATGCGGGTCAGGGGTGGGGGTGAGATCGGGGAGTTGGCGGTCATGTAGGCGACGAAGGCGTCCAGGTCGATCGGGCCGAGGACCTGGTCGGTGCCTTCGGTGAAGACCGTGAAGCCGTCGCCGCCGCCCAGCAGGAAGTTGTTGGCGGCGACCCGGTAGGACGCGGCCGGGTCGACGGGGGTGCCGTCCACGGTGATGCCCGAGACACGGTCCCCGACGGGGCGGCCGCGGTCGATGGTGAAGCGCAGCGTGGAGGAGGGTTGCAGGATCTTCTCGCCCGCGCTGGTCCACTGCTGTTCGAGCAGGGCGTCCAGTTGGGCGCCCGTGAGGGTGACGACGCCCATCAGGTTGCTGAACGGCTGCACCTGGAACGCCTCGCCGTAGGTGACCACGCCGTCGCCCTCGGAGCCGCCGGCGGCGAAGGTCAGGTCGGCGCGGACGCCGCCGGGGTTCATCAGCGCGATCTGGGCGCCTTCGCCCTTCATGGACTCCAGCTGGGCGTCGGCGATCACGTCGCCGAGCGCGGTCTCGCCGGACGGGGACGGGGCGCGGGTGAGGTCGGCGGTGATGGTGCCGATCGGCCGGCCGGCGCGTTCGGCGACCCGGTCCCTCCAGGTCTGGACGAACGCCTCGGTCGCCGGGTCCGGCGGGATGGTCCGGGTCACCACGTGGTTGTCGCCCTTCAGGGAGGAGCGGACGACGTCCCCGGTGCGCCGGTTCACCTTGAAGTCGACCTGGGTGATGACCCGTCCGAAGGAGGAGCCGGAGGAGTAGAGCCTCGGCTTGCCCTTCGGGTCGGTGACGGTGCACACGTACTGCTGGTGGGTGTGCCCGGACAGCACGACGTCGATCTCCGGGTCGGCGTCCCTGGCGATCCGCGTTCCCGCGCCGGGCTCCACGCCGCAGGCGTCGGGGCGCTGGCCGGACGGGACCTGGTCGCCCTCGTGGACGAGCAGGACGATCGACTTCACGTGGCGCTTCTTGAGTTCGGCCGCGGCCCGGTTGGCGGCCCTGACCTCGTCGTCGAAGGTCAGGCCCTGGATGCCCTGGGGCGTGACGATGGTCGGCGTGGTCTTGGTGACGACCCCGATGAATCCGACCCGCACGCCGTTGACGTGGCGGATCGTCCAGGGCTTGAGGATGGGCTTGTGGTTCTTGCGCAGGACGTTGGCCGCCAGGTAGTCGAACTTGGCGCCCTTCCATTTCCCGGCGGGGGAGCAGCCGTCGACGGGGTGGCAGCCGCCGTTCTGGATCCGGCGCAGCTCGTCCTGGCCTTCGTCGAACTCGTGGTTGCCGACCGCGGACGCGGTGACCCCCACCCGGCCGAGGAAGTCGACCGAGGGTTCGTCGTGGAACGCGGCGGAGATCAGCGGGGACGCGCCGATCAGGTCGCCCTGCGCCACGGTCAGCGTGTCGCGGCCGGCCAGCCGCTTGAGGTGGGCGGCCACGTAGGCGGCGCCTCCGGCCGGTACGGACGCGCCGTTCTCGTCGATGGCCGTGCCCGAGCTTCCGGTCGGCGGTTCCAGGTTGCCGTGGAAGTCGTTCAGGGACAGCAGCCGCACGGACGCGGTGGGCGCCGGGCCGGCGGAGGCGGGTTGCGCCGCCACCGCCACCGCGGCGACGACCGCGGTCCCGCACGCCATGAGGATCCGTCGTCGAGTCATTCCCGCACCGTAGAAGGGGCTCGACTACGGTCGTCCGGCGGCCACATGACGTTTTCGTGACGGTTCTGCCAGGAGCCGCCGGGCATCGTCCCCGTGCGGCCGCGTAGAGTCCCGATCATGACCGGGCGCGGTGACGTGGCATGAGCGAACGGGGCGAGAGCATGACCGAGAGGCTGTCCGACTCCGAGATCTCCCAGGTGCTCTCCCTGGTGGAGGCGGCCACGGAGGAGGACGGGGTGGCCCCCCTGTCCGAGCACGCGCTGCTGCGGCTCCGCAACGGCGGCCACGGCCTGACGATCGCCGATCCGTCCGGCACGGTCGTCGCGTACGCGCACCTCGATCCGGCCACGGAGGACGAGAGCGCCTCCGCCGAACTGGTCGTCCATCCGTCGCATCGCCGCCAAGGGTACGGTCGCGCGCTGCTGCGCACTCTGCGGGACGAGGCTGGTGGTCCCCTCCGCGTGTGGGCTCATGGCGACCTGCCCGCCGCGGCGGCGCTGGCCGAGGCCGAGGGCCTGCGCCGTGTCCGGGCGCTCTTCCAGATGCGCCGCCCCGCCGCCGATCCGCTGCCCGAGTTCCGCGTCCCCGATGATGTGCGGCTGCGCACGTTCGTCCCGGGACGGGACGAGGAGGCGTGGCTGGAGGTCAACCGCCGCGCGTTCGCCGACCATCCCGAGCAGGGCGCCTGGACGATCGAGGACGTCCGCCAGCGCGAGCGGGAGCCCTGGTTCGACCCGTCCGGGTTCTTCCTGGCCGAAGGCGTCGCCACCGGGAAGTTGCTGGGCTTCCATTGGACGAAGGTCCACCCGGACGGCGCCGGGGAGGTCTATGTGGTCGGCGTCGATCCGGACGCCCAGGGCCACGGCCTCGGGCGTGTCCTGACCCTGGCCGGTCTGCGTCATCTCCAGCAGCGCGGCGTGCCCTACATCCTGCTTTATGTGGACGAGTCCAACGCGGCGGCCGTCCGCCTCTACGAGTCCTTGGGCTTCACCCGTCACATCGTCGACGTCATGTACGGCACCGCCTGACATTCAGTCCGAAAAGTCCCGGTATGTCCGCCGGTTCTTGCGGATTCTTGGGCGGAATGACCTGCGGCGTTAACTCCACGTCCACCGTTCCGCGAGGCACTCTTCGCCCCCCTTGCAAGTGGCGTTCATGTCTCGTTCATCTGGTTCGGGGGGACTAGTCATCTCCCCTGCCTACGGTCTCTTCCGACGGTGACCCCCTTACCTGGGCAAATCGCCCCAGCCCGCAGTCGGGGACACCGCCTGACCATGAACTCAGAGGAGACCTACCGGTGAAGAACGGTTCTCGGCTCGCCGCCCTTGGCGGTGTGGTCGTGGCGGGCGCGCTCGCCCTCAGCGCCTGCGGGAGCGACGGCAACCAGGGCGCCGCCGGCGCGTCGAGCGTGCCCACCGGCGCCATCGACTGCGCGAAGGCGACGGTCAACGCCGCCGGCTCCAGCGCGCAGAAGAACGCCATCGAGGAGTGGACCAAGATCTATGCGCAGAAGTGCGCGGGAGCCAACCTGAACTACAACCCGAGCGGCTCGGGTGCGGGTATCCAGGCGTTCACTCAGGGCCAGGTGGCCTTCGCCGGGTCGGACTCGGCCCTCAAGCCCGAGGAGGCCACGGCCGCCAAGCAGCGCTGCCAGGGCTCGGACGCGGTCAACCTGCCGATGGTGGTCGGCCCGGTCGCCGTGATCTACAACCTGCGGGGCGTGGACGGCCTCCAGCTCTCGCCGGAGACCCTGGCGAACATCTTCTCCGGCAAGATCAAGAAGTGGAACGACCCGGCGATCGCCAAGGAGAACTCCGGGGCGTCCCTTCCCGCGAGCGACATCAAGCCGGTGTACCGCGCGGACGAGTCCGGCACCACGGAGAACTTCACCAAGTACCTCAAGGCCACCGCGCCGAGCGCGTGGACCTGGGAGCCGGCGAAGAAGTGGCCGGGCAGGGCCGGCCAGGGCGCCAACAAGTCCGACGGCGTCACCGCGCAGGTGAAGAACGGCGCCGGGACGATCTCGTACGTCGAGATGTCCTACGCCGAGACCAACAAGCTGCAGACCGCCAAGATCAAGAACGGTGCGGGCGAGTACACCGCGCTGAGCGCGGACACCGCGTCCAAGGCCGTGGCGGGCGCCAAGGTCGTCGGCACCGGCAACGATGTCGCGCTGGAGATCGACTACGCCACCAAGGAGCCGGGCGCCTACCCGATCGTCCTGGTGACCTACGAGATCGCCTGTGAGAAGGGCCTGCCGGCCGAGCAGGCGCGGTTCGTCAAGTCGTTCCTGACCTACACCGCCAGCGCGGACGGCCAGAAGGTGCTGACCGACATCGGGTACGCGCCGCTTCCCGCCGAGGTGCTGACGAAGGTCCAGACATCCATCAAGGCGCTGTCCTGAGCACCGATCCCGACGACGGCAGCCCCGCCACCGACGACCTCGGTGGCGGGGCCGTCCCGGGTTCCGGGGGCGCAGGCTCCGGCAGCAGAGGAGGATCACCCGTGACCACGCAGACCGGCGTCGAGTCGAGCGTCGGCGCCGAACACCGGGCCGCCGGACGGCGGATGAGCACCGGCAGGGCCGGGGACAGGGTCTTCGCCGGGGCCGCCCGCGGCTCCGGGATCATCGTGCTGGCCATCATGGCGGCGATCGCGGTGTTCCTGATCTGGAAGGCGATCGGCCCGCTGCGGGAGAACCAGGCCGACTTCCTGACCTCGCAGACCTGGGACCCCAACGCGACGCCGCCCCGGTTCGGCATCGCGCAGCTGACGTTCGGGACCGTGGTGTCCTCGCTGCTGGCCATGCTGATGGCGACCCCGGTGGCGATCGGGATCGCGCTGTTCATCTCGTACTACTCGCCGCGCCGGCTCGCGGCCGGGCTGGGCTACCTGGTGGACCTGCTCGCGGCCGTGCCCAGCATCGTGTACGGGCTGTGGGGCCTGATCTTCCTCTCCCGGCACATGGAGGGGATCAGCTCGTTCCTCAACGGCGCGCTGGGCTGGATCCCGCTGTTCGGCGGCGACAGCCCCGGCAAGAACTCGATCTTCACCGCCTCGGTGGTACTGGCGATCATGATCCTGCCGATCATCTCGTCCATCTCCCGCGAGGTGTTCCTACAGGTGCCGCAGGCGCACATCGAGGCGTCGCTGGCGCTGGGCGCCACCCGCTGGGAGATGATCCGGATGTCGGTGCTGCCGTACGGCCGCTCCGGGATGATCGGCGCGTCGATGCTCGGGCTCGGCCGCGCCATGGGCGAGACCATCGCCGTCGCGATGGTGCTGACCTTCGTCCCCGGCATCAACCCGCACATCCTGGAGGACGGCGGCGCCACCTTCGCCGCCAACATCGCCAACAGCTTCGCCGAGGCCACCCGCACCGGGCAGGGCGCGCTGATCGCCTCCGGGCTGGTGCTGTTCGTCATCACCCTCATCGTCAACATGGCGGCGCGCGCCGTCGTCGCCCGCCGCAGGGAGTTCGTGTGAGCGCCGCACCGGCCACCGGCCTGAGCAAGCCCACCCGCACCGGGTCCGAGCTGACCTCGGTCTCCCTCCGCCGCAAGATCAAGGACCGGCTGGTGCAGGTGCTGGTCTACATGGCCTTCGCGCTGGCGGTGATCCCGCTGGTGTCGGTCCTGTGGACGGTGGTCGCCAACGGGCTGGCCCGGCTGGACGGCACGTTCTTCCGGTTCTCCATGAACGGGCTGAGCGGCCGCGACCCGGGCGGGGGCGCCTACCACGCGATCGTCGGCACCCTGGAGCAGGTGGCGATCACCAGCCTGATCGCGGTGCCGATCGCCGTGCTCACCGCGATCTACCTGGTGGAGTACGGCAACGGCGGCCGGCTGGCGCGCGTGATCAGCTTCTTCGTGGACGTGATGACCGGCATCCCGTCCATCGTGGCGGGGCTGTTCATCCTGGCGCTGTGGCTGCTGACCTTCGGGTTCGAGTTCTCCGGGTTCGCCGGTTCGCTGGCGCTCACCATCCTGATGATCCCGACCGTGGTGCGGGCCACCGAGGAGATGCTGAAGCTGGTCCCCGCCGATCTGCGCGAGGCGTCGTACGCGCTGGGCGTGCCGCGCTGGCGGACGGTCTGCTTCGTGGTGCTGCCCACCGCGATGACCGGCATCGTCACCGGGATCATGCTGGCGGTGGCACGGGTGATGGGCGAGACGGCGCCGCTGCTGCTGACCATCTTCTTCACCAAGGCGATCAACACCAATCCGTTCGATGGGCCGCAGGGCTCGCTGCCGACCTTCATCTGGGAGCAGGCCGCCGACCCCAACCAGAACTCCATCGACCGGGCCTGGACCGGCGCGCTGGTGCTGATCCTGATCATCATGCTGCTGAACCTGGGCGCCCGGATGATCGCCCGCCTCTACCGCCCCGCCGGAGGACGCTGATCCGTCCCCGCCCCGCGCCCCTCCGGCCCCCCGACCACGGCCGCCCCGGCCGCCGAACCGAGCAAGGAGCATTCACCCCATGGCCAAGCGGATCGAAGTGTCCGGGCTGCACGCCTACTACGGCGGCGTCCACGCCATCGAGGACATCTCGATGACGATCGAGCCGCGCTCGGTGACCGCGTTCATCGGGCCGTCGGGCTGCGGCAAGTCCACCTTCCTGCGGACCCTCAACCGGATGCACGAGGTGATCCCCGGCGCCCGGGTCGAGGGCAAGGTGATGCTGGACGACGAGGACCTGTACGCCCCCTCCGTGGATCCGGTCGCGGTGCGCCGCCTGGTGGGCATGGTGTTCCAGCGGCCCAACCCGTTCCCCACCATGTCGATCTACGACAACGTGGCGGCCGGGCTGAAGCTGAACGGCGTCCGCAGGAAGTCCCAGCTCGACGACATCGTGGAGGAGTCGCTCAAGGGCGCCAACCTCTGGAACGAGGTCAAGGACCGGCTGGGGAAGCCGGGCGCGGGCCTGTCCGGCGGGCAGCAGCAGCGGCTGTGCATCGCCCGCGCGATCGCGGTGCAGCCGCAGGTGCTGCTGATGGACGAGCCGTGCTCGGCCCTCGACCCGATCTCCACGCTGGCCATCGAGGATCTGATCGCCAAGCTGAAGAGCCGGTACACCATCGTGATCGTCACGCACAACATGCAGCAGGCGGCCCGGGTCAGCGACCGTACGGCGTTCTTCAACATCGCCGGGACCGGCAGGCCGGGCCGGCTGATCGAGATCGGCGAGACCAGCACCATCTTCACCAACCCGGAGGAGAAGGCGACCGAGGACTACATCACCGGCCGCTTCGGCTGAGCCGCGCGGCCCCTCCTCCCGGCTCATTCCGGGGCCTGGCGCGCCATCGGCGCGGCCGTGTCGGCGGAGGAGTTCGCGAGCCGGGCGGGCACCTCACGGGGCTCGGCCGACCGCATGACTGAGCGTCCAGGGCGGCGATCAGGCGTGTCAGGCGTTGACCGGGGTGGCCTCTTCCGGGTCGCCGGGACGGTGGTCGGGCACGAAGCGGTAGCCGACGTTGCGGACGGTGCCGATCAGCGACTCGTACTCGGCGCCCAGCTTGGCGCGCAGCCGCCGGACGTGGACGTCCACCGTCCTGGTGCCGCCGAAGTAGTCGTAGCCCCAGACCTCCTGGAGGAGCTGCGCCCGGGTGAAGACCCGGCCCGGGTGCTGCGCCAGGTACTTGAGCAGCTCGAATTCCTTGAAGGTCAGGTCGAGGACGCGGCCGCGGAGACGGGCCGTGTAGGTGGCCTCGTCGATGGTCAGCTCGCCGCTGCGGATCTCGCCCGGGACGTCGTCGGCCTCGGCGACCGCGGCGGCGCGTCCGACCGCGAGCCGCAGCCTGGCCTCCACCTCCGCGGGCCCCGCGGTCTGCAGCAGCACGTCGTCCAGGCCCCATTCGGGGCTGAGCGCGGCCAGGCCGCCCTCGGTGACGATGCCCAGCAGCGGGCAGTCGAGTCCGGTGGTGCGCAGCAGCCGGCACAGGCTCTTGGCCTGGACCAGGTCGCGGCGGCAGTCCACCAGCACCACGTCGGCCGGCGGCGCGTCGATCAGCGCGGACGCCTCTGCGGGCGCCACGCGGACCGAGTGCAGCAGAAGGCCCAGCGCCGGCAGGACCTCATCGGAAGGTTCCAAAGCGTTGGTCAGCAGGAGCAAGCTGCTCAAGTGCCGCCTCCTCGCCCAGAAAGACGTCAGGACCCAGGCGGTTCATCGTCGAGCCCCGGCACGGCCACGGCTCGCGAGGTGGTGCCATGCTGGACTTTCGATGAACTCCATGGCCCCATCGCCCGGATCCCTCTCCCTAGAGGATATCCCAGGCGCCTCATGGGGCAATGGGGCCAGGGGGCGGGTCGGCGCGATGAACGGGAGGGGAGGCCGAGACCATGGCCAAGGGGACGATCAGGTACTGGGCCGCCGCCAAGGCCGCGGCGGGCGTCGACGAGGAGCCCTTCGACGCGCCCACCCTTGAGGTCGCGCTGGCGCAGGCGGCCCGTAGATCCGGGCGGTCGGCGGATTTCGACCGGGTCGTGCGGCGCAGCTCGTTCCTGGTGGACGGGGCCCCGGTCGGCACCCGCCCGCACGGCGCGATCGAGCTGTCCGAGGGCGCCGTGATCGAGGTGCTGCCGCCGTTCGCGGGTGGCTGATCTCACACTTCCCGTTTCATGTCACTCCCTGGAGGGACACGGTGCCCGATTCGTCCCACTAATGTGTGGCCGACCGGAGCGCGTGGCCGACGGCGCCCGGCCACGAGTTCCTGAGGAGTGCAATGCGGAAAGTGCTGATCGTCCTCCTGATCATGGTGGTCGGGCTCGTGGTCGCCGTGGACCGGATCGGCGTGCGGATCGCCGAGAACGAGATCGCCAGGCAGGTCGCGGCGCAGTACGCGCTGCCGCAGCGGCCCGACGTGCGGATCCACGGCTTCCCGTTCCTCACCCAGGCGGTGGGCGGCGAGTACAAGCAGGTGGACGTGGCCATCGGCGACTGGAAGCAGGCGGGCATCACCGTCAGGGACGTCACGGTGCAGATGCGCCGGATCGGCGCGGCGCTGCCCGACATCGCCTCCGGCAACGTCAACAACGTCACCGTCCAGGCCGCCACGGCCTCCGCTCTGGTCCCGTACGACGTGCTGCGGCTGCGCGCCGCCGAACAGATCAAGAAGATCCAGCCCAAGGGCGACGATCTCCAGGTCGACCTGGGCGGCCGGCTGCTGGGCGTGCCGCTGTCCGGGACCGCGGTGTTGTCGGTCCGGGCCACCGCCAGGGGCATCGTGATCACGCCCGTGTCGGTCAGCCCGAGCGGCTCGGGCGTCCCGATCCCGCTCAGCCTGGTCCGCAGCCGCCTGACCTGGAACGTCCCCCTGACCAGCCTGCCGGTCGGGTCCCGCATCAGCGAGATCCGGCCCACCGGGGACGGCCTGCGCGTGACCGCCACCGCCAGCAACCTCAGCCTGAACAACCTCAGCGGCGACTGATGAGCCCGCGCCCCGGACGGGAAACCCGGTCCCAAGGGTTGTGAACCCCTCTGTGGGGTCGTACGTGTTGATTGTGTGGGTCCGACCGCGGATGAGGGGCTGCTACGCGCGCTCTATGACGAGCATGGGGGTCCTCTCCTCGGCTACGTCCTGCGCCTGACGGGCGGCGATCGGCCTCAGGCCGAGGATGTCGTCCAGGAGACGCTGCTGCGCGCCTGGCGGCACCCCGAGGCGCTCGCCGGGCGTCCGGTGCGTCCCTGGCTGTTCACGGTGGCGCGCAACCTGGTGGTGGACGCGCACCGGGCGCGGCGGGCCAGGCCGCCGGAGACGGGGATCGACGAGCAGGTGGTGATGACCGCGGCCGGGTCCGACGACATCGACCGGGCGCTGGAGTCGTGGACGGTCGCCGAGGCGCTGGCCGATCTCAGCCCGCAGCACCGCGCGGTGATCGTGGAGACCTACTACCGGGGCCGGTCCGTGGCCGAGGCCGCCAAGGTGCTCGGGATACCGCCCGGTACCGTCAAGTCCCGCTCGTACTACGCGTTGCGGGCGCTCAAACTCGTCCTGGAGGAACGGGGGTTGGCGCCGTGACCCACTGCGCGGAGCTGCGGACCTCCCTGGGCGTGTACGTCCTGGGCGCGATCGACCCGGCGGAACGCTCCCGGCTGGAGGCCCACCTGGAGTCGTGCCCGTCCTGCCGGGACGAGCTGGCCGGGCTCGCCGGCATGCCCGCCCTGCTCGGCCGGGTGAACGAGGCACAGCTCGCCCAGGTGGCGGGCCCTCCGCCGGAACTGCTCGACTCCCTGCTGGCCCGCGCCGCCGAACGGCGGCGCGGCCCGCGGGCGCGGCTCGCCGCCCTCGTCCGCCCCTCCGGCGGCGGAGGGCGGCTCTGGTGGGCGCCCGCCGCCCTGGCCGCCTGCGCCCTGCTGGTCATCGGCGGCCTGCTGGGCGGGTTCGTGACGGCCTGGAGGGACGGCGGCACGCCTCCCGCCGCCCGTTCCGTGCCCACCGCGCCGGCCGCCACCGCCGGAGGCGAACGGCTCAGCGCCACGGACGCGAGCAGCGGGGTCCGGGGCATCCTCGTGCTTTACAGGAAGAAGTGGGGCACGAAGGTCGAGCTGCATCTGGCGGGGGTGCCGCGCGGCGGCGACTGCCGCTGGTACGCGGTGTCCCGGGACGGGGAGCGCGACATGCTCGGTAGCTGGCATGTGGCCTACGACAAGGGCTTCGGCGTGTACGAGAGCTCCACCATGTTCCAGCGCGACCAGCTCGTCTCGATACGGATCGTCACGCTCGACGGACAGCCCATTCTCACCATTCCGGCGTGACGGAAGGGGAAGAGAACCGGCGCCGGCATGGTTTGATCCAGGCGTGGGTTCAGGTGTGGAAGGTGCGATTGTCGCGATCTTGGTGCTCGCCGCGGCGACGGTGTTCGGCCTCGTCCGGCGCGCCCGGGACGGCAGGCTGCGCCCACAGCGCCCGAGACGTCCACAACGTCCACGACGTTCGCAAGGCGGAGCCGAGGGGGTGACCGGCGGGATGGACGAGCGGCTCGGCGCCGCGGAGATCGGCTCGCGGCTCGGCGAGCGCGCCACCCTCGTGCAGTTCTCCACCGCGTTCTGCGCCCCCTGCCGCGCCACCCGGCGGGTGCTGGGCGAGGTCGCGGGCATGGTGGACGGGGTGGCGCACGTGGAGCTCGACGCCGAGTCCCATCTGGACCTGGTCCGCAGGCTGAACGTCGTCCGCACCCCGACCGTGCTGGTGCTGGACGCCGACGGGCGGATCGTCCGCCGCGCCTCCGGAGCCCCGCGCAAGGCCGACGTGATCGCCGCCCTCGGTGTGGCCACATCATGACCAGGGCAACGCTGACCTGCGAAAAGGTCCATGGATTCGTCTCGGGGAGCGAGACGGATGTGACAGGACCACGGGGCGCGGCTTACCATCGGACCGTGCGTTACCGGACAGAGCAGCTGCTCACGAAGCGACGCGCGGTCGACTTCTGCCGCGTGTCCACCTCGCTCTGTCGCTCGGCCTGAGGCGCCTCGCCGCCCGGCCGGGCCGCCGGGTCCGCCCTTCCCAGGGTGCACCGCCCCATGGCGCCGCCTCCAAGGCCCGCCCGAGCATGCCGACCCTCCAGCCGAACGCACAGACTCCCTCCGCCAGGAGACCCCGATGCAGGTTGATCCGCGTGGGCAGCGATGGGCCGCGACCCTGACCACCCTGGTCCTGATCGTCGTCCTGGTGACGGGAAGCTGGATCCTGCTGGCCGCGCAGGCCGTGGTGTTCGCCATCGCGACCGTCTTCGGCCTCAGGTACGCGCCGTACGGGCTGGTGTACCAGGCGCTGATCCGTCCCCGGCTCGGCCCGCCCGCCGAGCTGGAGGACGCGGCCCCGCCCCGGTTCGCGCAGGGGGTGGGGCTGGCGTTCGCGCTGGCCGGGACGCTCGGATACGCCCTGGAGGCCACCTGGCTGGGAATCGGCGCCACGGCGCTCGCGCTGGCGGCGGCGTTCCTGAACGCGGCGTTCGGGTTCTGCCTGGGCTGCGAGGTGTACCTCTTGCTCCGACGAGGCCGGTTCGGGGGGCGCGGGTCGTCCCCCCTCCGGCAACACTGATCCGCCGCATCACCGCAAAGATCCGCTCCGACAGGGAGGTTCCCGCATGAGCCGCTCAGACGTTCTGGTGGACGCCGAATGGGTCGAGGCCAACCTCGACGCCCCCGGCCTCGTCCTCGTCGAGGTCGACGAGGACGTGTCCGCCTATGACAAGGGCCACATCCGTGGCGCCGTGAAGATCGACTGGAAGAACGAGCTGCAGGACCCGGTCCGCCGCGACTTCGTCGACAAGGCGGGCTTCGAGCAGCTGCTGTCCGGCAAGGGCATCGCCAACGACGATCTGGTCATCCTGTACGGCGGCAACAACAACTGGTTCGCCGCCTACGCCTACTGGTACTTCAAGCTGTACGGGCACGAGAAGGTCAAGCTGCTGGACGGCGGCCGCAAGAAGTGGGAGCTGGACTCCCGCGAGCTGGTCACCGACGTGCCCGAGCGTCCCGCCACCCAGTACACGGCCAAGGAGCAGGACCTGGGCATCCGCGCCTTCCGTGACGAGGTCGTGGACGCGATCGGCAAGAAGAACCTGATCGACGTGCGCTCGCCCGACGAGTTCAGCGGCAAGCTGCTGGCCCCGGCGCACCTGCCGCAGGAGCAGGCGCAGCGGGCCGGTCACGTGCCCACCGCGCGCAGCATCCCCTGGTCCAAGGCGGCCAACGACGACGGCACGTTCAAGTCCGACGAGGAGCTGCGCGAACTGTACACCGAGGCCGGTGTGGACCTGAGCAAGCCGACCATCGCCTACTGCCGCATCGGCGAGCGTTCCTCGCACACCTGGTTCGCTCTGCACGAGCTGCTGGGCCTGGAGGACGTGAAGAACTACGACGGTTCCTGGACCGAGTACGGCTCGCTCGTCGGCGTTCCCGTCGAGCTCGGCGAGCCGAAGTAACCTTCCGCGGAGTACGGCCGCCGAGCACGGCGGAAAAGGAGGAGTCATGACCCAGGGCTGCGCAGCGCCCGCGCAGACGGCGCACCTGCCCGCGACCGTCGACCTGTCCAAGGAAGCCGTGATCCAGGGCACCGTGACGCGCGACGGCGTTCCGGTGTCCAGCGCCTACGCCCGTCTGCTCGACTCGACCGGCGAGTTCACCGCCGAGGTCGTCACCGGTGACGAGGGCGTGTTCCGTTTCTTCGCCGCCGACGGTGAGTGGACGGTGCGCGTGCTCGCCGCCGGCGGCGTCAGCGTCGACAGCACCGTCAGTGCCAAGACCGGCGAGGTCGCGGCCCTTGAGGTGGCGATCTGACGCGAAGCACGCTCTGATTCGGAGCCGGTTCGCACGGGCCCCGTCGTTCCGCGTTCGCGCGGACGGCGGGGCCCGTCGCGTCCGGGATGACTATGCTCGTCCCGGGATCGCTGCTGATCAGGGAGGGATGACCGGCTTGACCGAGTTCTCGAGTGCGGACCTGGACCGGCTGCTGGCCGAGGCGCGGGCGACGCTGGAGGAGATGCGCGCCGACCGTCCGGTGGTGGCGGGCGGTGACGGCGCGACGGCGGTGGGCGAGGCGACCACGGGGGACGCGGGAGGACGGGTCACGGCCACCGCCGAGCACGGGCGGCTGACGGCCGTGGCGTTCGACGAGAAGGTGCGCGACCTGCCGTCGGAGGAGCTGGCCGGACTGGTGGTCACCGCGGTGAACGCCGCGCTCGACGGGCTGCGCCCCGTCCCGTCCACCACGGACGGGGACGAGGCGTCCGGCTCGCCGGAGCAGGGCCTGAAGCAGATGGAGCAGCTCACCCAGGCGATCAACGACGCCCTCGGCAGGATCGGCTGAAGCGCTTCGCGGCGCGGGCTTAGAATTGCGATTCGCACCGCTATGACAACATGTGCTCCCGGCAGCAGGCGGTGGCTCTGATTCGCCCCAGGGGAGTGGTGGCATTGAGGCGTGCACGGTGGGCCGCTCTGGTGTCGGCTCTGGGGTTCGGGCTGGCGTGGGCTCCCCCGCTGGCGCCCATGGCGAACGCGGCGGCCCCCTGCCAGCAGCCCCGCGAGGCCGGGCAGCCGAGGCAGCAGCTCCCGCCCCAGCTCTGGCCGCAGGAGCAGCTCAACTTCACCGAGGCGTGGGAGCTGACGCGGGGCAAGGGCGTCAAGGTCGCGATCATCGACAGCGGTGTGGACGCGTCGCACCCCCAGTTGCGGGGCCGCGTCAAGCAGTACGACGTCACCAACACCGGCAACGAGGACTGCGTCGGCCACGGCACCGAGGTCGCGGGCATCATCGGCGCCGCCGACCTGCGCGCGCAGGGCATCCCGTTCCTCGGGGTCGCGCCCGCCGCCGAGCTGATCTCGATCAAGGCGGCGACCGGCGGCCAGCAGAACGACCCCAAGTGGGCGCCGCTGGCGATCCGCCGCGCCGTGAGCCTCGGCGCCAAGGTCATCAACATGTCGTCCCAGTCGCCCGACTACCCGGAGCTGCGCGCCGCGGTGCGGTTCGCCCTGGACCGGGACGTGGTGATCGTCGCGGCGGCCGGCAACATCAGGGACCAGAGCCAGACGCCGCGCAACGCCTACCCGGCCAGCTACGAGGGCGTCATCGCGGTCGGCGCGCTCAACAAGGACGGCTCGCTGGCGACCTTCTCCAACCAGACCACCCCGGTCACCGTGACGGCGCCCGGCCAGTCGGTCGTCAGCACCTGGCCGCAGGGCACGTACCACATGTCCGACGGCACCAGCCAGGCCGCCCCGTTCGTGGCGGGCACCGCGGCGCTGATCCGCTCGTACCACCCGAAGATGAATCGCGAGCAGGTCAAACGGCAGATCGAGCTGACCGCCGACGGCTCCCGGGGCGCCGGCACCGGCTCGGGCATCGTCAACCCGCTCCGCGCCGTCACCACGGTCGCCCGCGGCCAGGCCGCCGTGGCCGCCGTCCCGCACAAGGTCAGGATCGACCAGCCGCCGCCGGACGACCGCGCCGGCCGCGTCATCGCCCTCTCCATCGCCGGCGGCACCCTCGCCGCTGCCGCCGCCGTCGCCGCGGGCGCCGTGGTCATCCCCGCGGGCCGCCGCCGAGGCTGGCGCTCCGGCACCTGACCCCCCTGAGCCGGGCGCCGTCCGGCGGGATCATGCCTGCGGGGTCTCCTCGCGGAGGACGGTCTGGATCAGGCGGGTGCCGGTGCGGCGGTCGACGTGGTAGCCCCGGCCCACGGGCAGCTTCTCCGGCTTGACGTTGCCCAGCAGGACGCCCTCCTCCTTGCTGCCCGACATCACCAGGCCGGGCGAGGCCATCTCCTTGATGCGGGTGATGGCCGGGTCGAACATGCCGCGTCCCGCGCCGCCCATCGCGCGGGCCAGGATGATGTGCAGGCCGATGTCGCGGGACTGCGGCAGCAACTCGACCAGCGGACGCAGCGGGTTGTCGGACGTGGCGACCATCTCGTAGTCATCGATGATCAGGAACAGCTCGGCACCCGTCCACCAGGAGCGCGAACGCAACTGGTCGGGAGTGAGGTCGGCCGGGGGGAGGCGTTCCATCATCGCGCCGCGGATGTCGTTCACCAGGGACACCGCGGCGGGAGCGGACGCGGCGAACCCGATCTGGTGCTCGGTGGTGGCCACGTCCAGCAGCGAACGGCCGTAGTCGATGAAGATGATGCGTGCCTGATCGGGCGTGTACCGGTCGGTGATGCCGGTGGTGATGTGCCGCAGCAGGTTGGACTTGCCGCACTCGGTGTCGCCCAGCACGATGAAGTGCGGGTCGGAGTTGAAGTCCAGGAAGACGGGGGACAGCGAGTCCTCGTCGATGCCGATCGGGATGCGCAGGCCGGTCTCGGCGGGGGTGGGCATCTGCGCGGCGGGCAGCACGTCCGGCAGCATCCGCACCTGCGGCGCCCGCGGGCCCTGCCAGTTCTGCGCGATGGCCTGGCACATCTTCATGACGCCGTCGTTGAGCGACTCGTCGGCGCCGCCGCCGTCGATCCTGGGCAGCGCGGTCAGGAAGTGGAAGCCGTCACGGGACAGGCCGCGGCCGGGACGGTTCTCGGGGACGTTGCCGGCCAGCTTCCGGTCGATCTCCGACTCGTACGGGTCGCCGAGCCGCAGCTCCAGCTTGGTGCCGAGCAGGTCGCGGACGTTGGTGCGGAACTCGGTCCACTTGTTGGACGCGGCGACGATGTGGATGCCGTAGCCCAGCCCGCGCGCCGCGAGCTGCGTGATGGTGTCGGAGATGGCCTCGTAGTCCTGCCGGAGCGTCAGCCAGTTGTCCACGATCAGGAAGACGTCGCCGTAGCCGTCCCCCCGGTACTCGCCCGACGCACGCATCCGCCGGTACGTGGCGATGCCGTCGATGCCGCGCTCGGCGAACTCCCGCTCGCGCTGCTCCAGCAGCGAGCTGACCTCGGCGACGGTACGGCGGACGCGGTCGGCGTCCAGACGGGTCGCGATGCCGCCGACGTGCGGCAGGTCGGCCATCGCCGCCAGCGAGCCGCCACCGAAGTCGAGGCAGTAGAACTGCACCTCGGCCGGGGTGTGGGTGAGGGCCAGCGACGCCATCAGCGTACGGATCGCGGTGGACTTGCCGCTCTGTGGCCCGCCCGCGATGCCGATGTGGCCCGCGCCGCCCGACAGGTCCAGCCAGTATGGGTCGCGCCGCTGGTGGAACGGCTTGTCCACGATCCCGGCCATCGCGTACAGCTTGCCGCGCCCCTCCCACCCGGCGGTGGTCAGGCCGTGCTCCGGGGTCACCGACAGCTGCGGCAGCATCTGGTTCAGCGGCGGCGGGTCGTCCAGCGGCGGCAGCCAGATCTGGTGCGCGGCGGGACCGTGCCCGGCGAGCTGCCCCACGACCACGTCGAACAGCGACGCCTTGTTCTTGTTGTCCTCGGGCTCGGGCTGCTGCCGCGCGCCCGGCTCCTCGATCACCTGCGGGCGGATGTACCCGGACATGTACGGGACGACCTGCGCCGCGATCTGGCTGCCCGTGTTGCCGTTCTGCGCCTGG
Organism: Actinomadura sp. SCN-SB; assembly: GCF_043906805.1. Taxonomy (NCBI): domain Bacteria; kingdom Bacillati; phylum Actinomycetota; class Actinomycetes; order Streptosporangiales; family Thermomonosporaceae; genus Actinomadura; species Actinomadura sp. SCN-SB. Next base: position 43,379 of record NZ_JBIMPP010000046.1, read on the forward strand.
CCGGGCTGCTCGTCCACGGGCCCCGACACGTACGCGGCCTTGAACCGCACCATCGGCTCGGTCGCGAACTTCAGGTAGCCGTTGCCGGGCGCGGGCGGCAGCTCGTAGGCGTCCGGGACGCCCAGCACGACCCGCGACTCCATCGCCGAGAACGTCCGCAGGCCGATCCGGTACGACAGGTGGGTGTCGAGCCCGCGCAGCTTGCCCTCCTCCAGGCGCTGCGAGGCCAGCAGCAGGTGGACGCCCAGCGAACGGCCCAGCCGTCCGATCATCACGAACAGCTCGGCGAAGTCCGGCTTGGCCTGCAGCAGCTCGGAGAACTCGTCCAGGACCAGGAACAGCGTCGGCATCGGCGGCAGGTTCGCGCCGTCCAGCCGGGCCTTCTCGTAGTCGCGCAGCGAGGCGTAGTTGCCCATCTGCCGCAGGTACTCCTGGCGCCGCACCATCTCGCCGTGCAACGCGTCGTACATGCGGTCGACCAGGGGAAGCTCGTCCTCCAGGTTCGTGATGATGGCCGAGACGTGCTGGAGGCCGTCCATGCCCAGGAACGTCGCGCCGCCCTTGAAGTCGACCAGGACGAAGTTCAGGATCTCCGGCGAGTGCGTCATCGCCAGGCCCAGCACCAGCGTGCGCAGCAGCTCCGACTTACCGGAACCGGTGGCGCCGATGCACAGGCCGTGCGGACCCATGCCGCCCTGCGCCGACTCCTTGATGTCCAGCTCGATCGGACGGCCGTCGGCGTCCAGGCCGATGGGGACGCGGAACCGGTTGCGCTGCGCCCTCGGCCGCCACACCTGCTGCGGGTCGACCGCGTACGGGTTGTCCACGCCCAGCAGCGAGGTCAGCGTCATGTTGCCGGACAGGACGTCGTCCTCGACCTCGGTGTCGGTGGCGCTGCTCCGGAACGGCGCGAGCTGCCGGGCCAGCCCCTCGGACTGCGCGACGCTCGCCTTGTCGGGCTTGCCGATCGGGGTGGGGACGTCCTTGCCGGTGCGGTCCTTCTTCAGCATGTGGACGCGGTCGGGCGCGACGTTCAGCCGCAGCGTGCCGGCCTCGGTGGTGCTGCCCACGGTCTGGGACAGGTCGATCACGCACACGCCCTCGATGCCGTCGGCGGCGAGCTGCGAGTCGTAGGACGCCATGCCGCCGTCCACCACCACCACGTGCAGGGGCAGCTCGGAGGAGGGGCGGCCCGCCACGAACCGGGCGCGGTCCTTGACCTCCTGCCCGAGCATGACCTCCAGCTCCGACATGGTCGGCGCGATCAGCCTGACCTGCCCGGCGGCGTCGTACTCGGTGGGGTGCAGCGCGTGCGGCAGCCACTTCACCCAGTCCCAGTGGACGAGCTGCTCCTGCGAGGTGCACACGGAGATGCGCACGTCGTCAGGGGTGTGGAAGGTCGCGAGCTGCATCAGCATGGCCCGCACCATCGCCCGCGTCGCCTCGCCGTCCCCGGACAGGAAGATCCGCGAGAACGAGCGCAGGTTGATCGCCACCGGCAGCGCCGGGACGGTGGAGTGGGTGCGGATGAACCGGCGCAGCGCGCCCGCGCTCATCGGCTCCAGGTCCTCCACCGGTTTCGTCTCCGGCGCGATCAGCTGCACGCCCAGCTTCTGCGGGCCCGCGCCGACCCGCACCTGCCCGAAGTCGCCGTCCTCGGGGCGCCGCTCCCACATGCGCGCGCTCATCGCCAGCGACCACAGCCGCGACGGGTCGGGGTTGTACCACTCCAGCGCCTCGCGCTGCTGCGCGGCGGCCTTGCGCACCTTGGCCCGGACCTGGCCGAGGTAACGCAGGTAGTCGCGCCGGTCGGCGTTCAGCTTGGACTTGCGTTCCCCGCTGCGCTGCCCGACCTGCGAGAGCATCATGCCGAACATCGACAGCCCCATCATCCCGCCCGCGACCATCTGGATCGGGTTGGAATTGGGGTTGAGGAACATGAAGGCCATCGCGCCCGACCCCGCCGCCATCGGCAGGTAGGTCATCACGTTCCGGAACCCGTCGCTGACGACCTCGGGCAACTCAGGCGGGGACTCCAGCAGGATCTCACCCCGCGGCAACTCCGGTGGCTTGCGCCGTTCCTTGCGCCGGACCACGACGGTGCTCACTGGCTCAAGCTCCCCTCATCCCTGGGCATGCGCCCACCCAAGGCTGGACATCCTACGGACGCGAGCGACGGGGTGAAGGTCATGCCCCATTCAAGGTCATGACCGTGCGTATATGGTCACTCGTGCTCATCCCAACCGCAACCGCCCGTTCCTGAGGCACGTACAAACGTTTCCGTCCCGGGCGAGCGGCACCGAGATCCGACGCGGCAGGGGCCTGAAACGTTCACGATGGTCGAGTAGGGTTCCTCGAACCCCGCTGGATCGCTTGGTGAATCGCTCGGCGAGGGGAGACACGGGAGATGATCGCGTACGTGCGCCCCGGTTGGGCCGAGGCCGGCCTGACGAGCCCCGAACGGCCGGGCATCGACAATCCCGTCTTCGCCTACATCGCCTTGGCGGCCTTCGTGGTGTTCCTCGTGGGGTGTGTCGTAGCCGGAGTGATGGCGTACACGGGACGGTGGCGTTCCTGGTATCCCAACAGGACCACCCAGTGGTACTCGCCACTGGCCATGCCATGGGGGGCGGGCGCCTTCCTTCTCATGCTGCTCGCGGCGGGCCTGGACGTGGTGCTCGACGGTCTTCCGATGGCCTTGGGCGTCATCCTCGTCGGATGCGCCATCGTCCTGAATCTCATAGCGCTGGTGTACGTCTTCGCGCCCCGCAGGCTGCTGCCACGCTGGATCCGAGATGACGGGTGGTGACCAGGGCGCCTTTGCCAAGCCGTAGTACGCGAGGAGAGAATGTTCCCAGCCGGAGACATGGACATCGAGCGGATGCTGCGGGAGTCGCGGGAACGGGCGCGGAAGCTGGCCGCAGTCCGCAACGAGATGCAGGACATGTTCCGGCAGACCGGCCAGCAGGCGCAGAGGATGCTCGACGATTTGCAGCAGCGCTTGGGCCTGCGCTCGGACCTGGGTAAATCCAGGCCCGGCCCTGGCTGAGCACGACAGGGCCTGGATCGGGTTCTAGGTGGCCTGGTGCCGGGTTGCCGTCCTCATCCGTCCCGTAGGAGTGGCCCCAGTCGCTGAAGAACGAGCCCAGGACGGGCGACCCGTTGAGCGCGTCGGCTGTGCCGAGCGTGGCCGCCAACTTTTCCCCGAAGGTCAACGGCGCGATGCGCGACGTCAGCGGCGTACCCAGCTTGGTGGTGGGGTTGGCCCCGAAGGCCTCGGACGTCCGCTTGACGAGGAGGTAGTTGACGGCACCCTTGAGCATGTCATCGGCGCCGTTGATCGACGCCTGGACGGCGGTCGCCCGGACCTGGGCGTTGCCGTTGAAGTGCTGGCCGACGGCGTTGGTGCCGAGGAACGCGGTCCAGATGGCCGCAGTGCCACGCGAGATCTGCGTGATGACCGTCGAGCCCGTGCTGAGCACGCGGTAGCAGACGCCGGCGAACTGGTTCGCCTGGGCCATCAGCTGCGCGGCGGCGGGAGTGCCGACGACGGTCGCGGCCGCGATGGCGATCCCCGTGGCGAAGATCGCCAGCAGGGTCGTGACGACGAACATCAGGTAGATGAAGACGCCGATGAGGACCGCGAGGATGTACAGGGCGACCGTCACCGACCAGGCCATGACGATGGCGAAGTCGAGCTGGTCGGAGTAGTGGTCCATAGTTCCCCTCCTTGAGCGTGGAGGAGTCCTCGGCCTTGGCGTAGGTGGCGGCCGTGGTCTCCATCCGGTCGCGGATGTCGATCGCGTGCCGGGACTTCTGGATGAGGTCCTGGTCGGCGAATTCGATCAACTGCGTGTACGCCAGCGCCGCCTCGATCGCGAACATCGTGTAGGAGTCCGGCTGAACGTTGCGGGGCTCGGCGTTGAGCTTGTAGGGGGCCTGCTTGAAGATCTCTGTGAGCTCGGTCTCGATCTGCCCGCCCAGCCTTCTCAGCTCGGCGGGGTCGAAGCGGACCTCCCCGCTGCCGGAGCCGCCCCCACCCTGCGACGGCGACGGGCGGGGGGTGGGTTGGGGCCGTTCAGGTAGTTGGCGATTCTGTTGTTGCCCACGGGGCCTCCAGTCTGCGAGCCGGTCTCGTCCGCGTGGCGATCTGGGTGGTCGACAATGCCTCGGGGTTGTCGGATGACCGTACAAGACGGTCGGTTCGGAAGGGGGCGTCCGGAGCGGTGCACCAGCGGTGTTGGGGTTGGACGCTTGGGGGCGAGTGTCCGTGCCGGCAGGCGGAGGTCACGGTTGTGTGCCGTAACCATTCGGGGCGCGGGGGAGCACAACGTGTCGCGCGTCTACTAAGCCACGCTCTATGTTGTTACGGTTTCCGCCGTGTCGGACCGTTCTGTGCGGCCCGTGTGAGCTTAGGTAGGGAGAACGGTGGCTAAAGTCACGGGGGCGGAGTTGTGCCGGGTCACGGTCGTGGCCCCCAAGCGCCGTATCGACATCTCGTTGCCCGCGCATGTCCCCTTCGCTCAGCTGTTCCCGGCGATCCTGCACTACTCCGGCAACCGCATGGCCGACGCCGGTCTGGCGCACGGAGGCTGGGTGCTGCAGCGCCTGGACGACGCCCCGCTCGACGGTGGGGTGACGCCCGCGCAGGCCGGTCTGCGCGATGGTGAGGTGCTCTACCTGCGTCCCGGGATGTCGCAGTTGCCGGAGCTCGCGTTCGACGACGTCCCGGACGTGGTCGCGACCGCGGTGAGGGACCGGCGTGACCGGTGGCGTCCCGAATGGACGCGTAACTTCGCGCTCGGCGTCGGCGCGGGCGGTTCCGCGGTGGCCGCGGTCATGCTGCTGCTGTCCGGGCCGTCCTGGATCGTCCCGGCGGCGTGCGCGGGCGCCATCGCGCTGCTGCTGGTGATCGCGGCGGTGTCGGTCTCGCGCGCGGCGGGCGACGCGCGGGCGGGAACGGTTCTCGGCTTCGCGGCCATCCCGCACGCCTTCCTCGCCGGGCTGCTCGCTCCCGCCCGCGACACCGCGTTCGGTGACCTGGGCGCGCTGCACGTGCTGGCGGGGTTCGGCGCCGTGGTCCTGGTCGCGATGATCGCCGCGGCGGCGGTCACCGAGGGCGCCTCGGTGTTCTGGGGGACGGTCGTCGGCGGCCTCCTCGGCGCCATCGGCTCCGGGATCTCGCTGCTGTTCGAGAACCTCGACCCCGCCGGGATCGCCGCGTTCGTGGTGGTGGTCGCGATGATGCTGACCCCGCTCACCCCGACCCTGGCGTTCCGGTTCTCCAAGGTGACGCTGCCGCCCGTCCCGCAGAGCGCCGAGGACCTGCGGCGCGACACCATCATGGTGGACGGCCAGCAGGTCCTCACCCGCACCGCGCTCGCCGACCGGTTCATCACCGGCTTCACCGTCGGTCTCGGCCTGACCGGGTTCCTCGGGCTGCTGCCCTCCGCCTTCGACGACGGCTGGCTCGGCCCGATCACCGCGGCGGTGATCTCGTTCCTGATGCTGCTGCGCTCCCGGCTGTTCCGCGGCCGCGTGCAGAGGCTGGCGCTGCTCGTCCCCGGCATGGCCGGGCTCGGCGCGCTGGCGCTCGCCATCTCCATGGACGGCTCCATCGTGATGGTGGTGGCCGGCGGAGTGGTGCCGGTCCTGGCGTTCAGCGCGATCGTGGCCGGCGTCGGGCTGTGGCTGCCCGGCCGGCAGCCCTCGCCGTTCTGGGGGCGTGCGGGCGACATCCTGGAGCTGTTCCTGCTGATCGTGCTCATCCCGCTCGCGGCGGGCGAATGCGGGCTGTTCTCGTACATGCGCGGGCTGGCCGGTTAGGGGGTCGCCATGCAGACACGCAAGGACCTGCTGCAGGCCCACCGGCTGATGACCCAGCGGGCCTCGCTGGCGCTGATCACCGGAGAGCCCGACAACCCCGAGCTGCCGCTGCGCAGGATGAACGTCGGCGCGTTCAGCGGCATCATGATCGCGATTCTGGTGTGCGCGGCCTTCGGCATCTTCGGCATCATCCGTCCCGGCGGCGCGACCGGGCTGGAGAAGCCCGGCATGCTGCTGGTCGAGAAGGAGACCGGCGCCCGGTACATCTGGTGTGAGGGCAAGCTGTGCCCGGTCGCCAACTACGTCTCGGCGAGGCTCGTCGCGGGCAAGGACTCCAAGAGCCGCCGCACCGTCTCCACCAACTCCCTCAGCAAGTTCGAGCGCGGGCCGCTGATCGGCATCCAGGGCGCGCCCAACACCCTGCCCGAGCCCAAGAAGCTGACGAAGAATCCCTGGTCGGTGTGCGTGCGCGCGGTGACGACCACCTCGGCCGGACGCCAGTCCCTGGTGACGCTCCTGGCGGGGCGGCGGGTCGGGGGCACCCCGTTGCGCAACGACCAGGCGGTCGTCGTCCAGGCGGACGGCCAGAACTGGTTGCTGTGGCGCAACATGCGGATGCGGATGCCGCAGTACGCGCTGGCCACGCTCGGCGGGACGCCGGTCACCATCTCCGGCAAGTGGCTCGACTCGGTGTCGCAAGGGCCCGACTACGCGGCGCCGCCGATCGCCGGGCTGGGACAGCCCGCGCAGGGGCCGCTCGGCCCGGGGCGGGTCGGCCAGGTCTTCGGCGTGAACACCTCCTCCGGCAACGCCGCCGCGTACGTGCTGCTCGCCGACGGGCTGGCGCCGATCACCACGATCCAGCGGGACCTGCTCGTCGCCGACCCGCGTACCCGCGCCGCGTACGGCAACCAGCAGGTCCAGGCGATCCCCGTGGACGCGGGCCGGGTGAACTCCACGCCGCAGTCGCGGCAGCAGGTGCGGGACGCGCGGCTGGACGGCAGGGCGCCGGCCATGGCCCCGTACCAGGAGAGCAGCGCGCTGTGCGCGGTCTACGACGACCCGACCGGCAACTCCGACGCCAAGCTGGCCATCGGCGGGTCGCTGCCGTCCCCGCCGGGCGGGCCGCAGCCGGTGGGCGCCGACCAGATGGTGTTCCCGCCCGGCAGCGCGGCGCTGGCCGGACGGGTGCCGAGCCCCGGAAAGGCCGCCGAGGTCACCACGTATTACCTGGTGGCCGAGGGCAAGCGGTTCCCGATCAAGGACGCTCAGGCGGCGGAGAGCCTCGGGTACGCGCTGCCGGGGGACGCCTCGAAGGTCCCGGCCGGCGTTCTGGACCTGATCGCTCAGGGACCGGTGCTCGATCCGGCCGCCGTGTCGACCACCGTTCCGTTGAATGCTCAATCAGCGAACTGATCAGAATTTGCGGATCCGGCCGAACCGCGACTGATCAACGATCGTCCAACGAACTGTGAAAGGAGAGGGTGCGAGAAGTAAGGCGTCCTGGCCCCCGGTAAGGGGATGGACACCCTACGATCAAGACCGTATTCTGGTGGATACTCTGCGGCGCGCGACCCCCCGCTCAAGATCAGCCACAGGGGCTTTCGTGCTGCCGAAACCCGGGGGCATACGGCGCGACGACCCGGGCGCCTCTGCCCGCACGATCTCCGCGGGTCCTGACAACCAGTCACTGGAGGTGACGGATGGGACAGCAGTCTGCCGTCGACAGAGCAGCGATGCAGCAGGCGGCCAACGACGTGGACGCGTCGGCCAACATCATCAAGGGGCTCCAGAGCCAGCTCGAGGGACACAAGAACCAGGTCCGCTCGATGTGGGAGGGCGAAGCCTCCATGGCGTTCGAGCAGGTGTTCAACCGCTTCAACGAGGACTTCAACAAGGTGCTGAGGGCCCTTGAGGGAATGCACGAGAGCCTGGTCCAGACGAAGATCACCTACGAGTCCAAGGAAGAGATGTCCCAGCAGGCCGTGAACAAGGTGCAGGCCCTGCTCAACGGCAGTACCTGACACTCACCCGCACGGTGATCGACTCTGGATTGAAGGAGAGAGATGAGCTACACAAGGGCCAACTTCGGTGGCCTCACCGAGGGTGAGGCCCAGTTCAGCCAGGCCGCCCGCGCCCTCATGGACGAGCTGAACGACCTGGAGGGCAAGCTGCGCACGAAGCTCAACCAGTGGGAGGGCTCGGCGCAGGAGGCCTACTGGGTCTTCCAGAAGCAGTGGGACGCCGCCGCCAAGGACATGCAGAACGTCGTCGCCCAGCTCGGGCTGGCGATCCGTGACGCGAACGAGAACTACCAGCAGGCCGAACGGTCGAACTCCACCATCTGGAGCTGAGCTCCCGTATGGGACCCGGCCGAGATACGCGCGAGCGCGTGCCGGCCTCCTGACCGGCCAGCGGGCCCTGGTCACCTGACCGACCAGGGCCCGGCCCGGTCCCCTTGGACGAACGCATGATGTGCCGTCCTGACTTGTGGTGACGGCCGATGGGGATGAATCAGTCGGCGAAATGCCGACAGGAGGTGTGAAAAGACGTGGGGCACCCCAGAAATCTGCCGCCGCTTGGCACCAGAGAAGTCAGGATCGATCACGACACGCTCAAGGATATCGCGCGCATTCTGCGCGCTGACATGAACAACCTGCACGACGGCCGGTGGAAGGAGAAGATCGACGACTCCTTCCCTCCGGTCGAGGCCATGGGTGACTACACGGCGGGCAGGTCACTGCACCAGACGATCAGAAACGCCAGGGACCAGATCGGGAATACGCACCAGGCATTCGTCCAGGCGTACGAGGCAGTGATCACCGCTTTGGAGAATTCGGAGCAGAATTACCGCGACGCCGACGACAACTCTGCGGCCGGCGTCCGTAACCGTGCGAGGCTCGACTGATGTCGCAGGCGGTTGACAAGAGAGGGTGTGATCGCGAATGAGTCCTCCATCCCCGCCGCCCCCACCGCCTGGTTCCATCGGGGGCGGGCAGATCCGGCAGAGCCAGCTCAACACGCACGACGAAGGCATCTCCGGCTGGACGAACAAGATCCAGCTCTGGGAAGACCACTACGACGATCTCAAGCGGATCGTCGACGGCATGAAGCCGGACAAGCTCGCCACCGCCGCCAACACGTACGGCAGTCTCGCCTCCCGCATGGAGACGACCATCAACCTGCTGTACCGGCAGGCCGAGCGGATGATCGACGCCTGGGGGAGCGACGACGCCGCCCGCAAGGCCCTGGACAACATGAACAAGGCGTACCGCCAGGCCATCGAGATCCAGGAGACCAGCAGGCAGAGCCAGACGGCGCTCAACAACCACAAGAACAAGCAGACCCAGTGGAAGCAGCAGTACGGATCGGGCGGAGCCAACGACAACTGGGTGCATGAGGTCTCGGTGTGGGCGGAGCGCGCCGTGAGCATCACCGGCCTCGGCCCCGCCGCCGTCTCCGCCTTCCTCGGCAACAACGCGCAGGCCGAGGACGTGCTGCAGCAGATCAACCAGGGCACGGTGGAGACGAACGACCAGTTTCCTGGGGAAATTGCGATCAATATGCCGTCCACCAACGTCGATACGCCTTGGCCGCCGCCGCCTCCGCCCCCCGGGCAGCCTCCGGGGAGCCCCGAGATGCCCGGCGGCGGCCCGCCTCCCGGCGGCATGCCGAACACCGGCGGTCCGCCCGGTGGTGCTCCGCCCGGTACCGGCCCCGGTGATTTCCCGGGTCCGGGTGGCGGCCCCGGCGGCGGCCCCGGCGGCGGCCCCAACGGCCCGGGTGGCATCGGCGACCCGCCCGGCGGTCCGGGCTTCCCCGGCGGTCCTGGTGGCGGTCCCGGCAGCGACCTGGCGAGCATGCCCGGTGGCGGCTTGGGCGGTGGCGGCCTGGGCGGCGGTCCGGGTGGCGGCCTCGGCGGTGGCGCACCGGGCGGTCTGCCAGGCGGTGCCCCGGGCGGTGGTCCCGGCGGCATGCCGGCCGGTGCGGGCCTCGGCGGGGCCGGGGGAGCCTTCCCCGGTGGCGGAGCGCTCGGCCGTGGCGGCATGGGCGCCGGAGGCATGCCGATGGGCGGCATGCCGATGGGCGCGGGCGCCGGTGGACGTGGCAACGACGAGGAGCATGAGCGTTCGACCTGGCTGACCGAGGACGAGGACGTCTGGGGCGGTGACGACGAGACCGCCCCGCCGGTGATCGGGTGACTTTTCAGGCGGGTTGACCGATTGTGGCGGCATGGGAAGAGGCTGCGTATTACGCTGACTCTCCCATGTCGCCACTTGTGCGAGCTGAATTGCGAGGACGCTGATGCGACGGTGGAGCCGAGCGGCGGTCAGCGCTGGTCTGGCCGTCCTGATGATCGGAGCGACGGCCTCTCCCGGCGCCGCCGCGGCCGCGCGGAAACCGCATCCCGCTCAATGGTGGTTCGGCATCTGGGACGTCGAGAAGAGCCTGTGGCCGCATGGCAAGGGGCGGGGCGTCACGGTCGCGGTCATCGACACCGGCGTCCAAGCCACCCTGCCGGACCTGTCCGGCGCGGTGCTGCCCGGCGCGGACTTCCAGACCGGGAGTGGCGGCGACGCCCGCACGGACAACCAGAGCTTCTCCGATGGCGGCCACGGCACCCGCATGGCCACGCTGATCGCCTCACGCGGGACCGGCACGGGCCTGCTCGGCGTCGCGCCGGAGGCGAAGATCCTGCCGGTCGTGGGCCAGTCGAGCCCGGCGTTCACCAAGGGGATCCGCTTCGCGGCCGACCGCGGCGCCAAGGTCATCAACCTGTCCCAGGCCGCGCCGGGGCCGTGCCCCGCCGACATGCAGGCGGCGATCGCCCACGCCATCAGGAAGGACGCGGTCGTCGTCGCGGGCGCGGGCAACGACGGCAACGGCGCCAACGCGTCCAACAACCCCGCGAACTGTGCCGGTGTCCTTTCGGTCGGCGCGGCGGACATCACTCCCAAGCCGTGGGTGCGGACCCAGCGCCAGCCGTACGTCAAGGTGGCCGGTCCCGGTGTGCTGGCGTCCGGCGTCTCCGCCGACGGCAGCCTCAACTTCAACAAGGCGGGGACGAGCCAGGCGTCGGCGCTGACCTCGGGCATCGTGGCGCTGATCCGGTCGGCGCACCCCGAGTGGAACAACCGGGAGGTCGTCCGCCAACTGGTCGCGTCCGCGAAGGACATCGGCCCGAAGGGCAAGGACGACCAGACCGGGTACGGCTTCACCCGGCCCTATCGCATCTTCGAGGGGATGATCCCGAAGAGCACCCCCAACCCGGTGTTCGAGGAGTACGACAAGTGGGCGGCCACGCATAAGGAAGAGGCGGATCCGCAGAACGCCGCCGGTGGCGGAAGCTCTGACGACAAGCCGCTGACGGACTGGACGGGCCTGTTCGGCATGCTCGGAATGCTGCTCGTCGTGGTCCTGGCCATCCTCTTCGCGCTGTACAAGACCCGCAGGTCCAAGCCGGCCGCCGCGGGGCCGGTGGGGCCGGTGCCGGGGGCGCCGCCGACGTTCGGCACGGGGCCCTATCCCGGGCCTGGGCAGCCGTCGCAGCCGGGCTCGGGCGCGTACCCGTCCCAGGGCATGGAGGGTCGTCCGCAGTCGGCGCCCCCGGGGCAGCGGCCACGCTTCGAGCCGCCCGTCCAAGAGGGCTACCCGCCGCAGACCCACCAGGACATTCCGCAGCAGCCGCCGCCGCAGTAGGGCCTGGCTCCGCCGAGTTCGTCTAGCGCGCTTCCGGGCGTACCTCTCCGCCTGCGCCGGTCGGCGCACTGTCCGTGGGGTCCGTTTGGGTGTCTCCATGGTGGCGGCCCCGGGTCCGTTACGGCCCTTTGATCCTCGCGTTGCGATCTCTCGGGGGTTGGCGGTGCGGGGTGGCCGGGAGTCTCGTACGCTGGCGGCGGAGAAAGGAGGCAGGTGTCCGAGTCGGGGTGGCAGCAGAGCGTGTTGCGGGAGCTCGGTGCGTCTCAGCGGGGACTGGCGGCCCTTGAGCCGTCCTCACCGCCTTCGAGGCGAGAACCGTGGGATGTGGACTCTCCCACGGAGGAGGCACGTCCCGAGCCCATTCCCGCTCCCTCGCCGTCGGCGGACTCGCATACCGCTGACGCGGTGCCCCCGCCCCCGCCTCCTCCACCCCCGCCGCCTCCGCCCGTGGCCTCCACGCCGGAGCGTCAGTCGACGGCGGCCTCCGCCGTCCCGCCGCCGCCATCGCCTCCTCCCACTCCGCCGCCGGTCGTGGAATCGCCGGTCGCGGAGCCGCCGCCTGCCCCGCCCGTGCTGGAACAGCCCGTGGCGTCCGCAGCGGCGTCCGCGTCCGCTCCCGAGGCGCAGCCTCAGCAGCGCGAGGGTGTCGTTCCCCCTCCGCCTCCACCGCCGCCGTTCCACGGTGGACAGGACGCGGGCGACCGGCAGCAGACCGGGGCGCAGGCGGCGCAGGAACAGGCGCCCGAGTTCCCGTCGGTGGTCAGGCCCGAGACCGGCGCGTTCGGCGCGTCCCTGGCGTTCGGCGTGCTGGCGGGGGTGGAACCGGACGAGGAGTACGACCCCGGCACGGCGACGCAGGAGCCCGTCCAGCCTGCGCAGCCCCATCAGCAGTACCCGCAGGCGTCGCCCGGTCAGCCCGTCGCCGGGCAGTCGCGGCCTCCCGCCGAAGACCTGGTGCGCAAGGTCCGGCACGGCGACCCGTTCGTGCGGCGGATGGGCCGTGGCGTGCGCAAGGCCGTCGGTGGCGGCGGCGCGCAGAACGCGCAGCAGGAGGCGGCGTTCGCCGAGCTCATGCGGCAGTCGGTGCCGAGCTGCCGGCAACTGGCGGTCGCGTCGGTACGCGGCGGCGCGGGCAAGACGACGATGGCCGCGCTGGTGGCGACCGAGCTGGCACGGCACCGCGCCGACCGGGTCCTGGCGGCCGACGCCGACGCCGAGCTGGGGTCGCTGCCCCTGCGCTTGGGCGTGCACGCGGAGCGGTCGCTGTTCGACCTGGCGACCACGCACCCGCGGACGTTCGAGGAGGCCGCGCAGTTCCTGTCACGGACGCCGGACGGGCTGTGGGTGATGTCGTCCACCCGGGGCGGGCGAATCGCCGGGGAGTTCACGTTGAGCACCTTCCAGACGGCGCTGAGCGTGGTGACCCGGTACCTGTCGGCGGTCGTGGTCGACTGCGGCGCGGGCATCCTGACCGAGCTCAACCGGGGCATCCTCAAGTCGTCGCACGGCCTGGTCCTGGTCACGCCCGGCACGGTGGACGGCGCGCTCAGCGCGCGCGGCGCCCTGGAATGGTTCGCCGGCAACAACCAGCAGGACCTGCTGCCCCGCACGGTCATCGCGATGGTCTCGCACGCGCAACAGGTGGGCGCCGACCTGGACCGGGCGCAGCAGATGCTCACGGCCTGGGGGTTGCCCGTGGTGCACGTCCCCTACGACCGGCACGCCGCCACCGGCAGCGCGCTGGACATGACGAAGGTCGGCGCGAACACTCGGTCGGCCGTGAACAGGATCGTGCACGAGGTGTTCGCGCGTTCGCTGTCGGTTCCCGGGACGTCCCGATGAGCCACGACCTGATCGCGCTGGTGCGCCGGCGCCCGGACGTGCACGCCGTGGCGGACGGCCTGGTCGCCATGGGGGAGCCGCTGGAGCTGCGCGGTGGGGAGCCCGAGGCGACCCGGCTGTACGACGGTGACGGCCGCCTGCTGGTGTCCATCGAGGACCCGGTGCAGGTCACGCTGCAAAGCGAGATCGCGCGGCTGCTGGGTCCCGAGTTCGCGTCCCGGGTCGGCACGCCCGTGTGGTGGGTGGAGGTCAGGGCGGTCGGGGACATGCCCGACGCGATCCGTATCGCCCGCAAGTTCACCGACGCGCTCGTGCATTACGTGGGTGGGACGAGCTTCCCCGATGGGCGTCCCGACGTCCCGGCGCTGAGCTGGCGCGCGTCCGACGTGTCCGATCGGAGCGGGGGGCTGCCGGGACCGGGCGAGCCGCCCGTGCCCGGCGGGGTCATCGGCGGCTGAGACGAAGCGCCCGCCGCGGCCGGTCGGCCGCGGCGGGCGCATGAGGTCGTGAGGTCGCGGGTCGGCCGGGTTCAGGTGGTGAAGCGCAGCGTGTTGGTGACCTCGACGCCGAGCTCTCCGGCGGTCCGGTAGACGGAGCCGGTGCGGTCGCCGACCGAGCCGCCCCTGGCCCAGTACGACTGCGCGTAGATCACCTGGTTGTCCAGCGTCCAGGTACGGGTCCAGTACGCGGGCTCCTCGTTCAACTGCGGCAACCCGCTGCCGCTGGCCGGCTTGAGCAGCTTGGGCCAGCCCTTGGAGTAGGTGGCGCTGAGCACGCTGTTCGCCGCGGACGAGCTGGACAGCTTCATCACGGAGATGACGGTGACGATGTTGCGCGTCGGGCTGGCGTACACGGCGGAGTAGAGCTGGTCGGTGCACGGGTAGGTGCGCAGCCGCGTCAGCAGGACGCTGTTGGCCCGCGCGGTGCAGGAATCGGTGCGGGTGCCCACCCGGGTGAACGTGTTGCCGCGCGCCGTCGTGATCGTCGACTTCAGCACACCCGCGGGAGAGCCGCCGGAGCCGACGGTCGTGTCGCCGGTGGGCGTCGTGGACGGCGCGGAGGGCGGGGTCCAGGTGGGGGTGGGCAGGGCGACGCGAGGTGAGGGGTCGTCGCCTCCCCTGAGCACCACGAAGGCGCCGACGCCGACCAGGGCGAGCACCAGCACGACCCCGATGACCAGCACGGGGACGAGCGCGCCGCCGCCTCCGCGCCGGGGTGGCGGGGGCGGGTAGGGGCCGGGTGGGCCACCGGGCATCGGGGGCGGGCCTGCGTGCATCGGAGGCGGAGGGGCAGGGGCACCGTACGGCGGCTGGCCGATCGGGGGCTGGCCTGGCCACTCAGGTGGGTTCATCGGGTGCTCCAAGGGAGGTCGCGCGTCGAGGTGTTGAGGTGTCGCTGATGAGATCAGGTCAGGTTATGGCACCCAGGTGCCCGGACCATGATGATTTACATTGATTTCGTCGTCACAGTCGGCCATGTCAGGGTCGTCCCTGTTTGCCCGCGATCGACGTGGGCCGGGAGCATGCCATGCAGTTTTGGATGCTTTGTTCGGCCCTGCGGTTCCCGGCGGAAGCGTTCGCGTTCCCGGCGGGTGCGAGAGTTATCGGGGTGAACGCCGGTATCGGCCGGTAATGTGCCGCTCAGTGATGCCGCGCTCACCGAGGCGTCACGCTACGCCGCGCGGCCCCGGCAGGGCTGAGCGACCGGACCACCGAACGGGAGGCCGCTCACACGGGGGAGGGAGCGGCCGACCTGAGGTGTTCGAGCAGCATCCGGTGCCGCTGCCACCCATCGGGAGAGCGCCCGTCACCGAGAGGGAAGAAGGTGAGCGGTGCCTGCGGCGGCCCGACCTGCTGTCCGGGCAGCCCGGCCGGGCCGCTGACGGTGCCGCTGACGGCCATCGCCAGCGGGCCGGGGGCACCGGTCCAGCGGGGCTCGGTGGTGAGGTCGCTGCGGCCGGGGATCAGCTGGGCGAACAACGACAGGATCGGCTGCTCGGTGGCCAGCGCCCCGACCAGCGAGGGCAGATGCTGAAAGGGCGGTGGATCCTGCGGGGCGTAGCCGACGGTGGCCGTGCCGACCTCGAAGACCGCGCCGCCGCCCGTCTCGGAGAACTCGCAGATGGCCTGGGCGGGACGTGGCCCGTCGCCGATCACCAGCAGCCGGGCGCCGTCGCGGGCGCGGGCGTACTCGGTGAGGAGCTCGGACTGCCACTGGTGCGCCAGCGGCTCGGAGGCCCCCCAGCCCGCGGGCGCCTTGCCGGTGAGGAGCTTGAGCAGCCGTTCGATGGGGCCGCCGAGGTCGCCGTTGGCGCCGTGCCGCGTCTGGTAGGTGAGGCTGAGCTGGGAGCCGACCGGGGCGGTGGGGCGGCTGGTGAAGCCGGGCGCGTAGTCGCGGGCCTCGGGGACGGGCACGAACGTGGCGCCGTTCCAGTAGAGGGGACGCCCGGTCAGGCCCTCGTAGAAGCCGCCGTCACCGTCGCGTACGACCCACTGCAGGCCGGGACCCGCCGCGGCGGCGCGCAGCGGCAGGGACAGCCGCGCGTCCAGCGGGCTGACCAGCTGCAGGGTCCGGCCGGACGCGGCGCAGTCGGCCAGCGCCTCCGAGATCCAGCCGGTCAGCGCGATGACCGGGCGGTCCTGCAGCACGACCATCGCCTGGTCGGTCAGTACGTCTACGGTGCTCATCTTCATCCGAGTCTAGTCCCGTTCGGGGAACGGCCCGGGATCGCGGGGAGGGGGAACCGCAGGGAAGTCTCGCGCGCCGTGGGCGGTCCCCGCCCCGTCTCTGCTGAAATGTTACGGACGTGGCTTCCGGTGGCCTCACACCGGCCGATCTGGGAAGATCAGGTCGTGCGCGTCACGCCCCCCGCCGCGGCCGGACGAACGCCCCCGCCCGTTCGCGGCGACGCTCAACCAACAGGGCCGTTCGCGCGTCACAGATACGGCGTCACAAACCGGTGGTGCCCGAGACCTCGGAGCCATACCCCGCCCCGGGCTCCACGAGAGTGGGACGCATGCGCGCCGAACCGTTCGCCCTGCTCATGACCGTGTACGGCGGTGACCGTGAGGATCATCTCCGGGCAGCGTACGCGAGCGCGGTCCACGAGCAGTCGTTGCGCCCCGACCAGGTGATCCTGGTCCAGGACGGTCCCGTCCCCGAGGAACTGGAGCGCGGCCTGGCCGACCTGGTCGACGGCAGCCCGGTCGAGGTCACCTTCGTCCGCCTTGAGGACAACCGCGGTCTCGGCCCCGCGCTCGACGCGGGCCTTCAGGCCAGCCGGCACGACATCGTGGCCCGCATGGACGCCGACGACATCGCGATGCCGCACCGCTTCGAGGTGCAGGTGCCGCTGGTCGGCGCGGGCGCCGACCTGGTGGGCGCGGGCCTGCTGGAGTTCGGCACGGACATCGCCGACATCGTGGGCCGGCGCGTCCCGCCCAGCGACCCGGAGGACATCGCCCGCTACTCCCGCCTGCACGACCCGTTCAACCACCCGACCGTCGTCTACCGCCGCAGCGCGGTGATGGCGGCCGGCGGCTACGGCGATCTGCCGCTGATGGAGGACTACTGGCTGTTCGCCCGCATGATCGCCAATGGCGCGCGCGTGGTGAACGTCGCCGAGCCGCTGGTCTACTACCGGGTCGGCGACGGCGCCTACGAGCGCCGCGGCGGCCGCGACCTGCTCCGTTCGGAGCTGCGGCTGCAACGCGAGATGCTCCGCGAGGGGTTCATCTCCCAGACCCAGTATCTGCGCAACGTCGTGGTCCGCGGCGGCTACCGCCTCGTCCCCACCATGATCCGCCGCCCGGTCTACCGCTGGGTGGTGGCCCCGTACGGCGCCCGCCGCAACCGCTCCCGCGGCACGGACACCGCGGCGCCGTCGACCTCGGCGAAAACCGTCGGCGGTCCTGATCCCACCTCGCAACCGTCGGCACGCCCCGGCTGACCGGCCGTCCCCGGCGCCGCTGAACCGGACGCCGGGGTGCCGCGGGTCATTTCGCGGGGCGTCGCCAGAGGACCGGTTCCTGCCCGCGCTGGTCGGAAAGCCTGCCGACGGCCACCAGCGTGCCCTGGTGGAACGCCAGGCCGGTGATCTGCTGGTCGCCGCCGCCCGACAGGCCGGTCCCCTCCGCCTTCTGGGCCGTCCAGGTCTGCCCGTCCGGTGAGGACCACGACACCACATCGGAGGTCCCGGGACGTCCGGCCGTTCCGGTCACCGCGAAGCCGTTGCCGGTCGCGGCCGTGATCGTGGTCATCCTGACGTCGGAGTCGCCGGCCGGTGCCCGCACGGCCGCGGCCTTCCAGGACGCGCCGCCGTCGGCCGAGACATAGGCCAGGGGGACACGGCCCTTGTCGTCGAAGCCGGTTCCGACGGCGACGATCGTGTTGCCCATGGCCTGCACGTCCGACAGCGATCCGTTCCTGACCCCGGAGGGGAGAGGGAGCTTGTGCTGCCTCCAGGTGCGGCCGTTGGGAGAGGTCCAGACGGCGGGCCGGTCCCGTGGTCCCTCACGCACCGCGACGTCGTCGACGCCTCCCGCCGCGACGAACCCGGACTGCCCGGCGGTCACGGCCTTCATCCAGTGCGCGCCGCCGTCCGGTGCGATCAGGTCGTTGCGGTCCGCGCCGACGCCGCGCTCCCAGTTCCTCAGGTCGGACGAGTACCAGGTGGCGGCGGCCGACTCGTCGGCGCCGACGATGACGTAGCCGGCCTGCCCCGCGGCGGCGTCCTGGGTGACGAGCTGCTGACCCGAGGAGGCGGTGAACGCCGGGTTGGCGTCGGAGTCCTCCCAGCGCGTGCCGTCGGCCGAGGTGAGGACCAAAGGATGCGTGCGCTCGCCCTGATCGACGCCGACCGCGACCCAGCCGCGGCCTCCGGAGGTCACGCCGAGGAGGCTCTGGAGCCCGGGACGCCTGGCCGTGTGGATGTTGCTCCACGTGTTCCCGTCCGCGGAGTTCCAGACCGTCGCGTCCCCGGCGGCGCTGCCGACGGCCACCAGCCGTCCGGCCCCGGCGCCCAGCCCGGTCACCCGGTGGTCGGGGTCGACCGCCCCCTCGATCTTGGTGAGGTCCACGGGGACCGCGGCTCCCCCGGCGTCGCGGATGGCCATCATGGCGTCGGGGTCGGGGCCGCTGCCGTCGCCGCCGACCAGGACCGTCTGGCCGCCGGCGGTCGCGGCGCCGGTCAGCGTCAGCCCGGGACCGAGCGGGGCGGTGCCCGCCGGGGTCCAGGCAAGGCCGTCGGCGCTGCGTGCCAGCGTGATGTTCCCGGCCCCGCGCACGACCGCGGTGTACCCCTGATCGCTCGCCGTCACCTGGAACACCCCTTGGTATCCGGGGGTCTCGATCCTGCCCGCCTGACTCCACGCACCGCCGTCCACCGAGGTGAAGACCTGCCCGCGGACCGTCGAGCCGCTCCGGACGTCGCGGATGGCGACGAGCCCGCGCTCACCGGCGCCGATGGACAGGCCCACCGTGCCCTTGGGCGCCGGAATCCTGGCGCTCTGCCAGGTGGTTCCACCGTTCCTGCTGACCCAGGCGAGCCTCACCTGCTTGCGGCCGTCCTGGTGGAGGCCCATGGCGAGCAGCATGGGACCGCTGGACGCCACGTCGACCATGGTGAGGGTGCCCTTGTCCACCTTCAGCCCGAGGCCGTCGCCGTGGCGCAGCTCCCAGCGCTTGCCGTCGGGGGAGACCCACAGCGCGGCCTTGGCGTCGCTGAAGTCGCCCTTCTCCGAGGTGGCGCCGACCGCCACGAAGCCGTTGCCGGTCCCGATGAGCCGGCTGACCCGGGCCTGGTCGGCGAAGGGGGCGCCGAGCTCGTCCGCCTCGCGTCGCCAGGTCCTGCCGTCGGCGCTGCTCCAGATGGCCGGGCCGCCCGGGCGGTCGCCGATCGCGATCCAGCCGGCCGCGGAGGCGGCCACCAGCCGCGGAACCTCGGCGGGACCGGGATCCCCGCCCTCGGCGTTCTCGACCCGGGCGGAGGCGAACGTACGCCCGCCGTCGGTCGAGACCAGGAACTGCCCGCGGATGTCGAGCGGGTCGGACTCGCCGCCGACCGCGACGACCGTGGTCCCGCTCGCCGCGACGGCGTTGAGCACCTGTGCGCGCCCATCGGTGGCCGCGCCGGGCGCCGGGAAGATCGCTCCGGCCAGCCGGGCGCCTCCGGAGGCGGTGGTCGACCCGCCGTTGCGGCCGAGCAGGTACACGCCGCCCGCGGCGACGAGCGCGACCGCGGCGACTCCCGCGACGGCCGCGATCAGCAGAGCGGGGCGGGACCGGCGGGGGGGGCGCGGGGGGGGAGGGGGGGGGGGGGCGGGG
>NZ_JBIMPP010000047.1:0-62045 GCF_043906805.1 Actinomadura sp. SCN-SB
CCTTGGCATTTGTGATACCCGACGTCCTGGAAGAAAGCTGCGCGACCCGACAGGCGCTGGAGCGACTGGCCGCCAAGTGGCGGATCCTGCTGATCTACGCGCTGCTCGCCGGACCGCAGCGGCACGCCGAACTGCGCCGCAGGTTGCCCGGCATCACGCAGAAGGTCCTGACCGAGACCCTGCGGAACATGGAAAGGGACGGGCTGGTCGAACGACGGGTGCTCAAAGACACCGCCCCACAGCATGTCGAGTACGCCCTGACCGCACTCGGAAAGACCCTGCAGGAGCCGCTGTCCGCCATCTGCGCCTGGGCGCTGGAGCACCCCAGCGCCACACCCGACAGATGACATCCGGTCTTCGGCGGATTTGCGCGGCCTGCGGCAGATGAGTGGGGGGGCGAGAACAGCGGTACGAACCGATCGATCATGAATCCGGTACGTGGTCGCGACTGAGTGTCCGGGCCGGCCAACGAACCCCGAACAGGTCGCCTGCTGAAAAGCCGGCAGCCCGCGGTCAGGCTTCTTCGCGATTCATGGGCGACGCGGCGTGGGGCGCCGGTCACCACACGGGCGTGGGAGAGGGCCTCGCCATCGGCGCCCAGGACCCTGCCGCCATGGACCCGATGACCAACGGTCAAGGGTGACGATCAGGCCCTTGACCTGCGAATCCTAGGTGGAGCTGAGGGGATTTGAACCCCTGACCCCCTCGATGCGAACGAGGTGCGCTACCGGACTGCGCTACAGCCCCAGGAACCTCCGTAAGGTTAGCAAACTCGGGAGGGTGCTCGCGCAGGGGTTTATTCGCCGACGGCGTGGCGGTCGTCGGCGTACTGGTCGAAGACCTCGACCTCGGTGGGGGCGGCCAGCTCGATGACCTCGGCCTGGGGTTCCTCGCGGCGGGCTTCGCGGGCGCGGGCCATGCGCTGGTGGCGGACGGCGGCGTCCATGCGGACGGCCACGCGGAGGAGGGCGAGGTGGCCGGCGAGGAGGGCGACCGGGGGAAGGGTGATCCACCAGGGGGCGAGGCCGGGGACGACGACGCCGATGGTGGTGGCGAGGAGGAGGGTGAGGCCGGCCGTGCGTCGGCGGCGCCGGGCGA
The DNA here is from genome assembly GCF_043906805.1 of Actinomadura sp. SCN-SB. Classification (NCBI taxonomy): domain Bacteria; kingdom Bacillati; phylum Actinomycetota; class Actinomycetes; order Streptosporangiales; family Thermomonosporaceae; genus Actinomadura; species Actinomadura sp. SCN-SB. The sequence goes on from NZ_JBIMPP010000047.1 coordinate 1,099, forward strand.
TGATCGCGGCGCGGCTCTGGCGGCGGCGCGGCACCGGCGCGGGGGACGGCGAAGGAGACGTGGACGGGTCCGCCGTGGGCTCCTCTTCCTCCTCGGGCGTGCGTTTGGTGAGGAGGCGGGATCTGTCGCGGCGGAGCCACATGGGGACCAGGACGATGGCCCAGACCGCGACGATGGCCAGATAAAGGACGGCACTGCTCACCGGCACACCGCCGGGGACAACGGCGGGCCGACTTTCGGCGCGCGGATGTGCATTGGGAGCAGGGTCACGTCCCGCACGGTACGAGCCGGTGTCAGAGCTTGACGAGCATAAGAGGCGGTGTGTCGCGAGATCGAGCCCGGGGTTACTCTCCGTTTGCACGCTCTTCGCGTTCGGAGGATTCTTACCGCAGAAAGTGACCGATGGAAGTCGGGTCACGAAGGGGAGCGGGGAAATGCCCGCCGCTGGCCGCCGAGCCAGCGTGCGCGCAGGCCACCGGGGACGTCTTCAACGGTGAGGGCGTAGCAGATGTGGTCCCGCCAGGCCCCGTCGATGTGCAGATGGCGGCGGCGAATTCCCTCTTCCCGGAAACCGAGTTTTTCCACCACGCGGCGGCTCGCGGTGTTCTCCGGGCGAATATTGGCCTCCACCCGGTGCAGGCCCACGGTGAAGAAACAGTGGTCCACGGCGAGCGCCACCGCGGTGGGGATGACGCCGCGGCCGGCGACCTGACGATCCACCCAGTACCCGACCTGCGCGGACCTGGCCGAACCCCACACGATCGCCCCGATGGTGAGCTGCCCGACGAAATCGCCCTCGTGCGTGACGACCCACGGCAGGGCGAGTCCTTGGCGGGCCTCGCGCCGCATGGTGTGCACCATGCTGATGTACGGGCCGAGGCCGCTTCGGAAGAGCGGTGTCTCAGGGTTGGTGGGTTCCCAAGGACGTAGCCAGTCGGCGTTGCGCACCCGCAGGTCACGCCAGGTAGCAGCGTCACGGTGCCGGAGCGGGCGCAGCCCGACCGGCCCCTCGGTCAAGGTGACCGGCCAACCCCGCAATCGTTCCACGACTCCATGATTCCCTGGACTAGGGTAAAGAGGCTATCCATTGCCGCCGACAATTGCGGGATGACGCAGGTCGGGGGCCTGCCGGGCCGCGATCAGGACCGGCGCCGCGCCGCCCATTCGCGGATCTTCGCGATCCGCTTGCGGATGTCGTCGGCGGACGCCTGGGCGATGGCCGGGCCGCCGCACGTACGGCGCAGCTCGTTGTGGATCACCCCGTGCGGCTGGCCGGTGCGATGGTTCCAGGCGCCGACCAGGCCGTTCAGCTCCTTGCGCAGCTCGTGCAGGGTCTCCGCGGCGGTGCGGTCATCGGCCTTCTGACCGGCCGTCCTGCGCTTGCGCTCGGCCTTGACCTGTTCCGCCTGGCGCTTGCGGAGCAGGGCGGCGACCTGTTCGGGTTCGAGCAGGCCGGGAATGCCGAGGTACTCCTCCTCCTCGGCGGATCCGGCGGCGGCCTGCATCCCGAACTCGCCGCCGTCGTACAGGACGCGGTCGAACGTGGCGGACGCCTCCACCGTCTCGAACGGGAGCTCCTCACCGACATCGGACGTGTCGCGCCGCCGGTTCGCCTCGGCGAGCAGCTCGTCGTCCAGGCCGTCCTCCCGCAGGGGACGGTCGAGGACGTGGTCGCGCTCGGTCTCCATCTCGGCGGCGTGCCCCATCAGCGTCGGCACGGACGGCAGGAACACCGAGGCCGTCTCACCGCGCCTGCGCGCCCGGACGAAACGCCCCACGGCCTGCGCGAAGAACAGCGCCGTGCTGGTGGACGTGGCGTACACGCCGACGGCGAGGCGCGGGATGTCGACGCCCTCCGACACCATCCGCACCGCCACCATCCAGCGGTCGTCGGTCTCCGCGAACGTCTTGATCTTCTTGGACGCGGTGGGGTCGTCCGACAGCACCACGGTCGCGCCCTGGCCGGTCACCGAGCGCAGCATCCTGGCGTACGCGCGGGCCGCCTCGTGGTCGGTGGCGATCACCAGCCCGGCGGCGTCGGGGATGGCGCGGCGCAGCTCGGTGAGCCGGCGGTCCGCGGCCACCAGCACCTGCTTGATCCAGTCGCCCTTGGGGTCGAGCGCGGCCCGCCACGCCTGCGCCGTCTGGTCCTGGGTCAGCGGCTCGCCGAGGGTCGCGGTGATCTCGTCGCCGGCCCGGGTCCGCCAGCGCATCTCCCCCGCGTACGCCAGGAAGATCACCGGACGGACGACGCCGTCGGCGAGCGCCGGCCCGTACCCGTAGGTGTAGTCGGCCCTGCTGCGCCGGACGCCGTCCGGGCCCTCCTCGTACCGGACGAACGGGATCGGGTTGATGTCGGTGCGGAACGGCGTCCCCGACAGCGACAGCCGCCGCGTCGCGGGCTCGAACGCCTCGCGCACCGCGTCGCCCCAGGACAGGCCGTCGCCCGCGTGGTGCACCTCGTCGAAGATCACCAGGGTCTTGCGCGCCTCCGTGCGGTTGCGGTGCAGCGCGGGACGCGCCGCGACCGTCGCGTACGTGACGGCGATGCCCAGGTACTCCTTGCCGACCGCGCCCTGCCCGTTCTGGTACTCGGGGTCGATCTTGATGCCGACCCTGGACGCCGACTCCGCCCACTGCCGCTTCAGGTGCTCGGTGGGGCAGACCACGGTGATGGCGGCGACGATCCGGCGATCGAGCAGCTCCCGGGCGAGGCGCAGCGCGAACGTGGTCTTACCGGCACCCGGCGTGGCGACGGCCAGGAAGTCGCGCGGCCCCGGGGAGGTCCCGTCGCGGCCGAAGTACGCCTCCAGCGCCTGCTGCTGCCAAGCACGCAGTGACGACGCCGTGCCCCAGGCGGCCCGCTCGGGGAACGCGGGGGGCATGTCGGATGCAGCGAACGTACTCACGGTTCATCGTGGGGGCGCGACCCCCCGCACCCCCCGGCGCGGGGTGGACGCACCTTCGCTCGTTCCTCGTTATGGCCCGTCCACCGGGCTTCGTCCCTCGCCCCATGGGGGGCTTCGCCGCGGTGCGGGGCGGTGGTCAGGCCCTGGTACGCGGCCGGGGTCACTCTTCGTCCCCACCCCCAGGCTGCATGGAGTCGTAGATCTCCTTGCACTCCGGGCATACGGGGTACTTCTTCGGGTCGCGGTTGGGGACCCAGACCTTGCCGCACAGCGCGATCACGGGGGTGCCGGTGACGGCGCTCTCGGTGATCTTGGCCTTCTTCACATAGTGGGCGAACCGCTCATGATCGCCATCGCCATGCGAGAGATCCGGCCTGGTATCGCTCTCGGGAAGGATCTTCGTGCTCATCTGGGTGCTCATCATGCCTCCTGGCCCCACACCTTAGTTCAGGACTCCGACACCTTCGCCGGATGCCGTACGGCCCGTCGTCCCTGAATCCAACGACCGCGAACCCGGCGCCTCTTCCCCGTCCCGGGGCGGCTCAGTTCAGGGTGGGATCCTCGGGGAAGGTGGACACGAACGCCAGGTCACCGCCCTGGCGACGCAGGACCTCCTGCCAGAGCCGATCGGGGTCGCCCGCGAAGACGTCCCCGGCCTCGGCGGGCACCAGGTACCAGGCGCCCTCCTCGATCTCCGAGCGCAGCTGGCCCGCCGACCAGCCCGCGTACCCGGCGAACACCCGCAGTTGCAACAGCTCGGGCGCCAGCAGGGCGGGCGGCGCGTCCAGATCGACCAGACCGACCCTCGCGACCTCGGAGCCGCCGTCCAGGGCACGCCAGCCCAGCGGCTCGTCCTCGCCGGGGAGCCGGGCCAGCGCCAGCGCGTTGTCCAGCGCGACGGGACCGCCCTGGAAGACGACGGACGGACCCGTCACCAGCTCGGCCCACGGCGGCAGCACGCGGTCGACCGGCACCTCGGTCGGCCGGTTCAGGACAACGCCGAGCGTTCCGCCCTCCACGTCGTGCTCCACCACCAGGACGACGCTCCGCTTGAAGTTCGGGTCCTCCAGTTGAGGCGTGGCGACCAGCAGGAGCCCCACCCTGATGCCGTCTTCCATGGATTCCATGATGCGTTGCCGAGACCTCCGGCGGCACGTCCCCCCACTCGTTAGCCTGTTAAGCATTCCACTTGTCCGGGGATACAAGCACAATACGGGCCTGGGTCAATAATGATCTAGGAACACGTCCGTACGCGGGTCGGAGAGGACGTGCGCGCCCGCGGGCTGGGAGGATCGCGATGCAGTTGCCCAGGGTCGTCATCGCCGCCGTCTTCTTCGCCATCGGGGCGCTGATCGCGATCCCCGCCATCTGGGACCAGGTCTCGCGCGCGGACGGCAGCCCGGCCGGCAGCACGACCTCCCCGTCCCCCTCCCCCACCTCGGACAGCCCCACCGCGACCGGCACCCCCACCAGCCCGTCGCCGACGCCCACCACCGCGTCCCCGACCCGGACGGCCTCCCCGTCACCGACGCCCACCCGCACCACGACCCCGGCGGTGCCCGTACAGCCGCTGCAGATCTCGATCGGCTCCGTACGTTGCCCCGCACGCACGATCGAGGTCACCATCCGCAACACCGGCCCCCGCGCCGAGGACTTCGCGATCGAACGCAACGACGGCACCGCCGCCACCCCCGGCCGCATCGGCGCGGGCCAGACCCGCACCGTCTCCCTCACCCTCCGCGAGGATCGCCGCACCACCATCCAGATCACCCTGCGGAACGAGCCGATACGGACGAGGTCGGTCACCGCCAACTGCCGCACCGCGTCCCCCACCCCGTCCGAGACCGAGGAGCCGACGCCCTCCAAGTCCCCGGACGACCAGCTACCACGCACCGGCCCGGACGACACCGTGCTGTGGGCCCGCGCCGCCACCGGCGGCGCCGCGATGGTCACCGGCGCGATCATCTTCTGGTACGGCGGCATCTGGCCCCGCCGCCGCGAACACCTCTTCGGCGGAACCAAGAAGAGCTGACCCCCGCGCCGACCGCGGCCGGCTCACCGCGGCCGAACGCCCTCTGCCGGCGGCGTCGCGCGGCTCGGCGCATAACGGGGAGCCGGGACCCACGTCCTGGCTCCCAAGGGACACGACAAGCCCACTCCCGCAAGAACACCCACGGGGCCGCCGCCCCTGCGCGGGCCAGTCGAACACGCCCAAGCCCGTTCCGAGCCCGACGGACGCCAAAGCCATCCACACCCTTCACTCAGCGAGCCCCGGTCAAAGCTTCGACCGAGGGCCAGCAGGCCGAGGCCCCGCCGGGTGAAGACGGCGCAGCCGGTAACGAACGCGCGCCCACCCGCTAGTGAGACCAAGGAGGCGTAGCCCGCCCGCCCGCCGGGGTGGAGACGCCGCAGCGGAACGCATACCCAGGTGAGACCGAAGGGGCGAAGCCCCACGGGGGTGCAGGGGGCGGAGCCTCCTGCCGGGGTCGTAGGGGCGGAGCCCCTACACCGGGGGTTGTGGGGGGTCGTCCCCCCACATATGTCACAGCCGCGGCCCGGAGCGAGTTCTACGAGCGCAGGGACGCGGCATTCCGCCCCGCACCGGGGGTTGTGGGGGGTCGTCCCCCCACATATGTCACAGCTTCCCTAACGGCGGCGGCCACGCTGGAGGCTACGTCGGCGTGGAAGACGCTGGGGATGATGTAGTTCGGGCCGAGTTCGTCGTCGGTGACGACGGCGGCGAGGGCGGTGGCGGCGGCGAGGAGCATGTCCTGGGTGACGCCGTCGGCCTGGGCGTCGAGGAGGCCCCGGAAGACGCCGGGGAAGGCGAGCACGTTGTTGATCTGGTTGGGGTAGTCGCTGCGGCCGGTGGCGACGACGGCGGCGTGTTCGCGGGCCTGGTCGGGGGCGATCTCGGGTTCGGGGTTGGCGAGGGCGAACACGATGGCGTCGTCGTTCATGGCGGCGATGTCGCCGCCGGTGAGGATGCCGGGGGCGGAGACGCCGATGAACACGTCGGCGCCCTTGACGGCGCCGCGCAGGTCACCGGTGTAGCCGTCGGCGTTGGTGTGCTCGGCGATCCAGCGGAGGGAGTCGTCGAGGTCGTCGCGGCCCTTGTGGACCGCTCCCTTGTAGTCGCAGACGATCATGTCGGTGGCGCCGGCGTGCATGAGCAGTTTGAGGATGGCGGTGCCGGCGGCGCCAGCGCCGGCCATGGTGATCCGCACGGCGCCGATGTCCTTGCCGACGACGCGCAGCGCGTTGGTCAGGGCGGCCAGGACGCAGATGGCGGTGCCGTGCTGGTCGTCGTGGAAGACGGGGATGTCCAGGAGGTCGCGGAGCCTGGCCTCGACCTCGAAGCAGCGGGGCGCGGAGATGTCCTCCAGGTTGATGCCGCCGAAGGCGGGCGCCAGGATCTGGACGGTACGGACGATCTCGTCGGTGTCCTGGGTGTCCAGGCAGATCGGCCAGGCGTCGATCCCGGCGAACCGTTTGAAGAGGGCGGCCTTGCCCTCCATGACGGGCAGGGCGGCCTGCGGGCCGATGTTGCCGAGGCCGAGGACGGCGGAGCCGTCGGTGACGACGGCGACGCTGTTGCGTTTGATGGTGAGGCGCCGGACGTCCTCGGGGTTGCGGGCGATGGCCAGCGAGACCCGTGCGACACCGGGCGTGTAGGCCATGGACAGTTCGTCGCGGTTGCGCAGCGGCACCTTGGACTGCATCTCGATCTTGCCGCCGAGGTGCATGAGGAAGGTGCGGTCGCTGACCTTGTGGATGTGGACGGCGTCGATCTGTTCCAGGGCCGCGGCGATGGACTCGGCGTGCTCGGTGTCGCGGGTGGCGATGGTGACGTCGATCCGGAGCGTCTCGTGCCCGGCGGTGTTGACGTCGAGGGCGGTGACGATGCCGCCGGCGTTCTCCACCACGTGGGTGATCTGGCTGACGGCCTTGCCGCCCGCCGGGACCTCCAGGCGGACGGTGATGGAGTACGACACGCTGGGCACGCTCGCCACGACTTGTTCCCCTCTACTACCGGGTATCTCTACCGGGTACGTCGTTGTTCCGCTCGGGCGCGTCCCGCGGCGCGTCCGTGGGGGGCCGCCGCCCGGGTTCGCCGTCCTGCCGGCTCGGACCGTCCCGGGAAGGGTGTCCCGGGGCCACCTCAGAGCGCCCGCGCCGCGGTGACGATGAGGTCGACGACGGCGGGCTCGGGGAGCCTCGTGGTGTCGACCACGAGGTGGTAGAGCCGCGGATCGGCGGGATCGGCCCCGTAGAAGTGCTTCACGTAGGCCGCCCGTGCGCGGTCATTGTCATCGAGCATACGCTCCATGGCGCGCTGAGACGTCCCGGTCCGGGGCACCTCGTCCGCCCTGTCCGCCGCCCGGAGGGCGTGGCCGAGCCGCCGTTCGCGGTCGCCGTCCAGCCTGACGTGCAGCGCCTCGGGGTGGTCGGCGAGCACCAGGGCTCCGGCGCGGCCGAGGATCACGCCGCCGTCCTCGCGCGCGACCTGGCGGATGAACCGTTCGGTGTGGGAGACGAACTCCTCTTCCGGGACGAACGCGGTGCCGGGCAGGTAGACGTCCATGCCGCCGAGGGTGGCGCTGGGCAGCCTGGCGGCGTTCGCGAGCAGCCGCCCGAGGCCCCTTTCGGCACGGTCGTCGTGCGCGAGGACCTCTTCGAGGGTGCAGCCGATCTCGGCGGCGACGGAGACGGGGATCGCGCGGTCGACGAAGGGCAGGCCCAGCGCGTCGGCGACGGCGGGGCCGATCGAGCTGCCGCCCGCGCCGAACGTGGCGGAGACCGTGACGACGCGCGCGCTCAAGGGGTTTCCGTCAGAACAGCGCCGACTGGAGGCCGCGGCGGGCCTTGCCCACGCGCGGGTCGTCCGAGGGCATGACCTCGAAGAGGGTGAGCAGGTGCTTGCGCGCGGTGTCGCGGTCGTCCCCGGAGGTGCGCCGGACGGTGGCCACCAGCCGGTCGAAGGCGTCCTCGATGCGGCCGGAGACCAGTTCGACGTCGGCGGCCTGGGTCTGTGCCCGCACGTCGGTGGGGCGTTCCTCGGCCTCCTTGATGACCTGGCGCGCGTCCAGGGACCTGACGCGCAGGCTGAGCTCCACCAGTGCCAGGCCGCGCTTGGCGTCGGCGTCCTGCGGGGACTTGTCGAGGATGCGCTGGAAGGCGGCCTTGGCGCCGTCCAGGTCGCCCTTCTGCAGGGCTTCCTCGGCCTCGGCGTACACCGGGTCGGCCTGCGGCTGCGCCTGCGCGCCCTGCCCGTCCGGGGCGCCGGCGCCGTCGGGGATGAGGCCCTCCTTGCGCAGCGCCTCGAAGAGCTGGTCGATGGCCTGCCGCACCTGCGGCTCGGGGGCGGCGCCGTTCAGGAACGGCAGCAACTGCCCGCCCACGACGGCGGCGACGAACGGGATGCCCCGCACGCCCATCTGCTGCATGTACTGGGCGAGCGCCGGGTTGGCGTCGATGTCGACCTTGGCGAGGATCCATTTGCCCGCGGCCTCGCCCGCCAGCTTCTCCAGGATCGGGCCGAGCTGCTTGCACGGCCCGCACCATTCGGCCCAGAAGTCGACGAGCACCGGAACGGTGCGCGACCGCTCCACCACCTCGGTGTTGAAGGTCTGGTCGGTCACGTCCACGACGTAGGCGCCGCCACCGCCGTCGCCGCCCGACGCGCCCGCGTTCGCCTGGCGTTCCTGTTGCCTCTTGGCGGCGGCCTGGCGCGCCCCCAGGTCGATGGCCCCGTGCAACGAAAAGTCCCGAGAAGGCATGGGTCCATCCTGCCGCATGAACGCCGCGGTCCGTACGTCCGTACGCCGCTAGCTGAGCACGCTTTGCGCGGGACCCGCCGGCGGACCCGTCACCGGACCCGTCGCACGCCCGCCCGGACGTCCGGTACGGGATGATCCGGCCGCCTTCCGCCCGGCTCGGCCGTCCTGCACCCAATTTAACGCTGAATAAAGGAATTCGACCGTTCTTACCGTAGGCAAAGAATCCAGGACCCCAGGCGCCGGACCTGAAAGAAGGCTGACAGCTATCGCCAAGCACGGTTATAGTCACCGAGTCGATGCATGGTGCGACGGCAAATGGGGCTCGCCGCCGGGCTCGCAGGAGAGTCCGGCCCTAGCGGAACACACGCCACGGCACGGAATGGCCATCGGTGCCCCTCCAGGCCGCCACTGAATCGCATGACGGAACAATGGGGGGTTAAGTGTGATCGCGGAGCGTTCCGCGATCGTGGCCCAAGGGATGGGTGTCCGCCGCGGGGGGCGGTGGCTCCTGCGCCCGGTGGCCTTCGGCATGGCCGAGGGCGTGATCGGCGTGGCCGGTCCACCGGGTGCCGGCAAATCCACTCTGCTGGCCACGTTCGCGACATTGCGCCGGCCGCATTCCGGCGCGCTGAGAATCCTGGGGCATGACATCGGGACGGCCAGGGGCCTGCGCGCCGCCCGGGCGCGGATCGGTTTCCTTCCCGGCAGGTTCCAGTGGGCCCGGAACATGACGACCGAGGAACTGGTGACCTACGCGGCCTATTACAAGCGGGTGCGCGCGCCGGCAGCGCGCGACATCATGAAAAGGCTCGACGTCGCCGACTCGAGCCGCACCGAGCTCGGGCTGCTCCCGCCGGACGTGCGGCTGCGCGCCGGGCTCGCCGCCGCGTGCGTCCACGATCCCGAGCTCGTCGTGCTGGACGATCCGCTCGACGAGTTGTACGCGCGCCGCACCACCGCCGACGAGGCCGCGCTCGCCGAGCTGATCCCGCTGATCCGGTCGCTGGCGCCCACCGTGGTGGTCTCCGGCGCCCAGCCCGAGCACCTGGCCCCCTGGTGCCGGGAGGTCCACACGCTGGCCCGGGGGCGCCTGACCCGTTACCCGCCCCGTCCCGCGCCCCCCACCGCCCTGCTCCCCTCCGCGCCCCGTGTGACCTCGGCACGCCGCACGGCCTCGGCGTCACGCGCGACCTCGGCGCCGCGCGCCCCGACATCGGCGGGGGGCGAACCCGCGCCGTCCTTCCCCGTCCCGGCGCCGAACCCCAGGCCCCTCCCGTGCACGGTCGTCCAAGCCCCAGAAACACCCTCCGGCCCGCCCCATCCGCCCGGTGCGCTTCCTCAGCCTTCTCCCCATCCCATCGACCATGCAGGCAAGTTCGTCCAGACGTGTCCGTCCCAAGACGCCCGCCCGGCCGTGCGCGCGGGGGCCGCTGCCCATCCCGCGGGCGGCGAGGCTCCGCTGCCCGCGGAGAAGCAGGCCGTGGCGGTCCGTCCCGGGAACCACGCCGGACGGCGGCCCGCGAGGAGCGGCGCCGGTGTCTGAGCTGGGGCGGGTGCTCCGGCTCGACGCGCGGCGTGCGGCACTGCTGCTCGCCGTCCCGCTGCTGGCGGGGATCGGGATCGTGACCGCCTGGCGGTCCCTGGTCCCGGGCGTGGGGTACTGGGACAACTCGGTGGTCGCGCTGATCAACTCCGTGCGGCTGCTGGGTCCCGTCGCCGCGGGGCTGGCCGCCTGGACGGCGGTACGCGAGCGCGGCCTGAACTACCTGAGGGATCTCTCGCCGCGTTCCCCGGCCACCGGCGCCCTGCTCGACCTGCTGCTGCTCGCGGGGGCGGCGGCGCTGGCGTACGGGGCGGTGACGGTCGTCGTGACCGTCGAGACCATGCTGCGACAGGAGGCCGGGCACCCCTACCCGCTCGGGCTGCTGGCGGGCACGGCGTCCCTCGTGCTGCACGTGGTGATCGGCTACCTGGCGGGGCGGGCCGTGCCGCGTCCCGCGACGGTGGTGGCGGTCGCCGCGCTGACCTGGCTGTGGGCGGCGCTGCGCCCGCCCGGGACGTCGTGGTGGAGCCTGCTGCCCCCGGCGGCGCTCGACCGTGTCGAGCTGTTCACCGTGCTGCGCACGAGCGTGCTGGCGGATCAGACGGTGTGGGCGATGGGCGTCACGGCGGCGCTGGTCCTCGCCTATGTGGGGTGGGTGACGCGGCGCCGCGCCGTGGCGGTCCCGATGGTGCTCGCGCTGCTGGTGACGGGGAACGCGATGGCGGGCCTCCAGGGCTCCGGCGGCAGCGCGGTCGTCCCGGCACCGGTGCGCCTGGCATGCCGCGAATGGCCGCTGACGGTGTGCGTGCATCCCGCGCTACGGTCGGCGCTGCCCGCGCTCATGGCGGCGACGACACCGCTGGCGACCCGTCTCAGCGGCACACCGGGCGAGTTCAACCGCGTCGTGCAGCGTCCCGCCACGGAGCCCGCGACGGTCGCGGGCGGGACGGCGTCCATCCATCTCGACGACGAGCTGTCCCCCGGCTACGAGGTACGCGCCGTACGGCAGATCATGCGGTCCCTGGCCGACACGCAGGCATGCGCGTCGCCCCGCAATCCCGGTTACCGCGCGCTGGTCGACGCCTGGCTGCTCGGACGGGCGGCACCCCCCATCACGGACATGCGGACGGCGCGCAGGTTCGGGCAGTGGACGGAGGAGCAGCGGCGCGGCTGGCTGCGTACCCACTACGCGGACTATCGGAGCTGCGCGCTCGCGGCCCGCGACTTCCGGCTGTCGGTCACACCGCGCCCGGCGGACGCCCCGCGCCCGTCACCGCGCCCGCTGAAACCACGAAGGGCGGACGGGCTTCCCAAGTAGGGGCGGCCCCCCGAAGAGGGCGCGGGAGATGATCCCTGCATGGCCGCAGCAGGACCCCCCAGACCCGCCGCGGCCATGCAGAGCTTCAGGCCGTGGCCTCGTCGACCGCTCGGTCGACGGACCCGGCCGGCTTGACCCAGTAGCGCTCCACCAGGAACGGCGCCACCGGAAGCACGCCTGCGATCAATGCCGACACCGTGCGCCTCAGATCCCATCCCAGGGCCTCGCGCGCCGCGACCACCAGCACGACGTACGCCAGGAACAGAACCCCGTGGACGGGTCCTACCAGCGACACGCCCTGCGGGATGTCCGCTCCGTACTTGAGCGGCATCGCGATCAGCAGCAGTACGAGGAACGAGGTCGCCTCCCCGAGGGAGGCGTACCTGAGTGCTCGAACGGTGTCCACAGCACGTCAACGTACATGCACTCCCGGAGTGTTTCGGACATGCGTATGGCCCTGATCACACGTCTGCGCCCACATTCGCCCGCATTCGCTCACATCCGGAACCGCGAGGTAAGGTGACCGGCCCCCTCCGCCGGGAATGCCCCTCCGCATGGCACCTTCTGAGCGAAGCGGACGGCGGGGCTGGGGCGTCCTGGCGGCCGTCGTCGTCCTGACCGCCGCCGTGGTCCTGGCCGGGCAACAGGCGATGCGGATGCTCCCCGACTGGATCAACCCCTTCGAGGAGGAGACCAGGGACCGCAGCGGGCCCGTGGTGCTCCAGTCGATCCGCGACCTGGCCCGGTTCGAGGCGGCCTCCGGCAACTTCCAGGTGGTCGTGGACCTGGAGAAGGACGCCAAGTTCCTCCCGGACGCGATACGCGGCTCGCGCACCCTCTTCGTCGGCCACGGCTCGGTGGACGCCTATGTCGACTTCGCCAGGCTCGGCTCGGGAGCGGTGACCGTGAACGAGGACCGGACGGCCGCGACGGTACGGCTGCCGCGCGCACAACTGGAACCGACCACCCTCGACCCCAAGCGCAGCTACGTCTTCGCCACCGAGCGCGGCCTGATCAACCGCGCCGGTGACTTCTTCAGCGGCAACCCCGCCGATCAGCAGCAGCTCTACGTGCTGGCGGCCCAGAAGATCCAGGCGGCCGCCGCGCAGAGCGGGCTGCGCGAACGCGCCGACCAGAACACCAGGCTGATGCTCCAGAACATGCTCAAGGCGCTGGGCTTCACCACCGTGACCGTCCAGAACACCGCGTCCCAATAGGCGCGGTCGCGGCGGGCGAGCGCCCCGAGCCGGCCCTAGGCCGCAGGCACCCGGAGGATGAGGGCGTCCCCTTGCCCGCCTCCACCGCACAGGGCGGCGGCGCCGGTGCCGCCGCCACGGCGCTTCAGCTCGTAGGCCAGGTGCAGGGCGATGCGGGCGCCCGACATCCCGACCGGGTGGCCGAGGGCGATGGCGCCGCCGTTGACGTTGACCTTCTCGGGGCCGACGCCCAGGTCGCGCATCGACTGGATGCCCACGGCCGCGAACGCCTCGTTGATCTCGATGAGGTCCAAGCCGGCGACGTCCAGGCCCTCCTTGGCCAGGGCATGCCTGATCGCGTTGGACGGCTGGGACAGCAGCGAGTTGTCCGGCCCCGCGACGTTGCCGTGCGCGCCGATCTCCGCGATCCAGCCCAGCCCCAGCTCCTGCGCCTTGGCCTTGGACATCACCACGACCGCCGCGGCGCCGTCGGAGATCTGCGAGGACGACCCGGCGGTGATGGTCCCGTCCTCGCTGAACGCGGGGCGCAGCCGGCTCAGCGTCTCGGCGGTGGTGTCGCCGCGCACCCCCTCGTCGGCGGAGAAGATCACGGGCTCGCCGCGCCGCTGGGGGATCTCCACCGGGGCGATCTCCTCGTCGAAGACCCCGTTCTTGATGGCCTCGGCGGCGCGCTGGTGCGAGCGGGCGGCGAACTCGTCCTGCTCGGCCCGGCCGATCCCCACGCGGGCGCTGTGCCGCTCGGTGGACTCGCCCATGGACAGCCCGTCGAACGCGTCGGTGAGCGCGTCGTGCGCCATGTGGTCGAGGACCTCGATCGACCCGTACTTGTAGCCGCCTCGCGACCTGGGCATCAGGTGCGGGGCGCCGGTCATCGACTCCATGCCGCCGGCCACCACGATGTCGACCTCGCCGGCCCGGATGAGCTGGTCGGCCAGCGCGATGGCGTCCAGGCCCGACAGGCACACCTTGTTGATCGTGATCGAGGGGACGCTCATCGGGACGCCCGCCTTGACCGCGGCCTGCCGGGACGGGATCTGGCCCGCCCCCGCCTGAAGCACCTGACCCATGATCACGTACTGCACCGCGTCGCCGGGCACGCCCGCGCGCTCCAGCGCCGCGCGGATGGCGTGCGCGCCGAGGTCGACGGCGGTGAAGTCCTTCAGCGAGCCGAGCAGGCGGCCGATCGGCGTGCGCGCTCCGGCCACGATCACCGATCGCGTGGTCATGAGACCTCCTTCGTCCGCCTCATGGCCTGGGGTGCCGTGCTCATCGCTTCCCTCGCAAGCTCGGTCATCGTGGGGGGCCTCCACAAAGGTCCGGTGCAACGTTTGCCACGATACCCAGGACGACCGAGCCCGATTCCGGCCGCCCCGTCCCATTGGGGCACGTCTCGCGAGGAGCGCCATGCTGACCCGGATCGACCACATCGGCATCGCCTGCCATGACCTTGAGGCGACGGTGGACTTCTACCGGCGGACCTACGGCTTCACCGACGTCCATGTCGAGGTGAACGAGGAGCAGGGCGTCCGGGAGGCGATGCTGAAGATCAACTCGACGGGGGACGGCGCCGCCAGCTACCTCCAGCTCCTTCAGCCGATCCGGGACGACTCGCCGGTGGCGAAGTGGCTGGCCAAGAACGGCGAGGGGGTGCACCACATCGCGTTCGGCACCGACGGCGACGTGGCGGACGAGGCGGCGGGCATCGCCGGCAAGGGCGTGCGCGTCCTGTACGAGGAGCCGCGCCGGGGCTCGATGGGCTCGCGGATCAATTTCCTTCATCCGAAGGATTGCCACGGGGTGCTAACCGAACTCGTCCAGAAGGCGGGCGAGCGCCCGGAGGACTGAGCGCCCGGGATCGCCGTGAGGGCCGGTGGCCTCGTGGCCGGAGGGCGCCGGCGCCGGCCCGCGGGACCGATTCCGGCCGCGGGGTCGCGATCGTGACGTGATTGAGATCACCGTTCGTTCAATAGATCATCACGGGGTGTGATGGGGTAGTTCGTGGCAATTGAGGGTTTTTGGCGAGCCGCCTTCGGGCACGACGACACACCCGGGACAAGTTCGCAAGAACGACAAATCGCGTGGTGCATCCCGTTGAGCCCCCAACACGGCAGCTCGCGGAGTACGCTTCTTTCGCCGGAAGAGGTCTGGGGCCACATGCGCCCCGTGCCGTCGGGTGACCGGCCCGGCGGCCAGGCGATCAACCGGTCCCCGGAACCACCCGTAGCCCCGTCACATCAGGATTGAGCCACATGCAGTCCGACATCGACGCCCAGCTCAGCAACTTCTTTGAAGACACACCCCCACGCGAGTTCGACGTGGTGCTTCGCGGCTACGACCGGCACCAGGTCGACGAGCACATCAAACAACTCGACAACGAGGTCCGGCAGGCCCGCGAGTCGACCCAGGCCCTCCAGCGTGAGCTGTCGGACGCGCATCGGCAGCTCCAGGAGCAGGAGCGCCCCACCTACTCGGGTCTCGGCGCCCGTATCGAGCAGCTGCTGCGCCTCGCCGAGGAGCAGGCCACCGAGCTCGTCCAGGCCGCCAGGTCCGAGGCCAACGAGATCAAGGCCGCGGCCAAGGTCGACGCCGCCGAGCTGCGCGCGGCCACCGAGAACGAGGCCAGCGAGCTGCGCGCCAGCGCGCAGCGCGAGTGCGACGAGATGCGCAGCGCGGCCGAGCGCGAGGCCGAGGACGTGCGCACGTCCGCCCGGCGCGAGGCCGACGAGCTGACCTCCACCACCGAGCGCGAGGTCGCCAAGCTCCGCGCCACCGCCGACCACGAGGTGGCCGAGAAGCGCGCCGCCGCCGAGCGCGAGATCGCCAAGCTCCGTACCACCACCGAGCGCGAGGTCGCCCAGCTCCGCGCCTCCACCAAGCGCGAGCGCGACGAGATCCTCACCACCGCCAAGCGGCAGGCGGACGAGATGCGCGCCCAGGCCCAGCGCATCCTGGAGGAGAGCGAGGCCCAGCGCGCCCAGGCCGAGGCCGAGTTCGAGATCCAGCTCGCCGCCCGGCGCGAGGAGGCCGACCGGCAGGACGCCGAACGGCACGCCGCCGCCCAGCAGGCCACCCAGAAGCTGGTCGCCGAGGCCGAGCAGCGCGCCGCGTCCGCCGAGCAGCGCGCCGCCAAGGCCACCCAGCAGGCCGAGCAGACCCGGCGCGAGGCCGACTCGCACGCCAAGCAGCTCATGGCCAACGCGCGGAAGAACTCCGACAACGTCATCGCCGAGGCCAAGGCGCAGGCCGAGCAGCTGCTGGCCGAGACCAAGGCCGAGGCCGACCGGGTGCGCACCGCCGCCCAGCGTCAGGTGGACGAGCTCACCCGCCAGCGCGACAGCATCACCAGCCACCTCAACCAGCTGCGCCAGCTGATCGGCGGCGTGGCCCCGGCCATGGGCGGCGTGGACGAGCTGGCGCCCGTGCAGGAGAAGCCCGCGCTGTCGTCCCCCGAGCCCAAGCCCGCCCCCGCGGCGGCGCCCTCCCCCGGCCCGGCCAAGGCGGCCGCGGCGTCCGCTTCGGCGTCCGCTTCCAAGGCCTCGACGGCCACCAAGAACGCGCAGGCCAAGAAGGACGACGAGGACGACGAGGACTGGTGGCAGGAGTGAGCCCGCGGCGCCCGGTGTGAACCGGGACCGGGTGGTAGTCCCCGATCCGTCCCGTCAGCACGGCACGGCCGGCGAGAACGGCGGAACCTGAAAAGCCTAGAGGCGACGATCGCCTCTAGGCTTTTCAGTGTCCGAACGGTACGGGCCGGGACGGAACCCGGCGGCAGGGCGAGGAGGCTGGCGTGGCCGAGGAGACTCCCCAGACGGATAAGCCCACGCCTCCCGATGACACGGGCGACGAGGGAGCCGCCGCGGGCTCACCCGTCCCCACCCCCTCCCCGCCCTCAGACGACACGCCCGGCGACACGGCTGCCGACACACCCGGCGATACGCCCGATGACACGCCGGGCGAGGTGACAGAAGAGGTCGCCGGCACCGACACCGACACCGAACCGGAGTCCCCGAGCGACGACGACGGCGGGAGACTTCCCGTGAGGACGGTCCGGGGAAAGGTCGAGGCGAGCACCCCCGACCCGGCGCACGACATCGAGCAGCGCAAGCTCGAAGCGGGCGTGGACCACCGGTTCCCGTTCGGACGTCCCGGGCAGCCGCTGGGGACCTCGCATCCGTTCACGTTCGGGTTCATCGGCGCGCTCGGGGTGATCACGGCCTGGCTGCTGATCCGGGCGGCGGCGAGCGCCCAGTCGGTGATCGTCATGATCGTGGTGGCGATGTTCCTGGCGGTCGGGCTCAACCCGGCGGTGGAGCGGCTGAAGCGGCTCGGGCTGTCCCGCGGCTGGTCGGTGGCCGCGGTGTTCTTCCTCGTGATCCTGTTCTTCGCCGGGTTCGTGGCCTCGCTCGTCCCGCCGCTCACCGAGCAGATCACGGCGCTGACCCAGAACGTGCCCGAGTACGTGCAGCAGTTGCAGAACAACCCGAAGATCGCCGAGTGGGACCGGCGGTACCGGCTGCTGGAGCAGGTACAGAACAAGATCAGCGAGCCCGGGTTCCAGTCGATGCTGGCCGAGCGGGCCTACGAGGTGGGCCGGCAGGCGCTCAGCGGCACCTTCCAGACGATCACGGTCCTGATCCTGACGCTGTACTTCCTCAGCTCGCTGCCGCAGATCAAGACCTTCGCCTACCAACTGGTGCCGCGCTCGCGGCGCGCCAGGGTGGCGCTGCTGGGCGACGAGATCCTGGACCGGATCGGCGGGTACGTGGCCGGCCAGTTCACCATCGCGTTCATCGCGGGCGTCACCTCGTACGTGTTCCTGCAGATCCTCGGGGTCCCGTACGCGCTGGCGCTGGCGCTGATCGTGGCGGTGCTCGACCTGATCCCGCTGATCGGGGCGACCATCGGGGCCGTGATCGTGACGCTGGTGGCGTTCCTGACCGGGGTGCCCGAGGGCATCGCGAGCCTCGTCTTCTACATCGTCTACCAGCAGGTGGAGAACTATCTCGTCTATCCGCGGGTGATGAAGCGGACGGTGGACGTGCAGCCCGCGGTGACCGTGGTGGCGGCGCTGGTCGGCGCGGCGCTGTTCGGCGTGATCGGGGCGCTGCTGGCCATCCCCACCGCGGCGGCGATCTCCCTGGTGATCCGCGAGGTGCTGCTGCCGCGCCAGGAGTCGATCTAGCCGCCGCGCGCGGGCCGTTCCCGGGTACGGCCTATTTCGTGGCGCGGGCGAGGGCGGCGGCGAACTCGGCGACGGTCTGGTTGAACAGCTCGGGCTGCTCGACGGCGCACAGGTGCCCCGCGCGCGGGATGACCATCGGCTCGGCGTTGGGCATGGCCTCGGCCAGGGCGCGGGCGTCCTCCTCGGTGGCGAGGGCGTCCTCCGCGCCCACCATGACCAGTGTGGGGACCCGCAGCTCGCGCAGCGTCTCGGCCGTCTCGGCGCGGGCGGCCATGGCCCGCTGCGCCCAGGCGGCGGCACGCGCGGGGGTGGCCTGGATGAGGCCGCGCACCCGCCCGTACACCATGGCCCGCTGCCGCAACGTGGTGGGGCCGACCAGGTCGGGCAGCAGCTCGTCGACGAGGACGCCGACGTCGCCGTCGCGTTCGAGGATCTCGGCCTGCCGCAGCCGGGACCGCCGTACGGGCTCGGGGTCGCCGCCGGCCTTGGCGCCGGCCAGCACCAGGCCGAGGACGAGGTCGGGGTGACGCAGGCACAGCGCCATCGCGACGTGCCCGCCCATGGACAGGCCGCCGACGACCGCCCTGCCGATGCCCAGCCGCCGGAACAGCATGGCCACGTCGTCGGCCATGAGGTCGATGGACGGCTCGTCCGCGCCGAGCACGGAGCCGCCGAAGCCGCGCAGGTCCGGCGTGATCACGCGGAAGCGCCCGGCGAGGCCCTCGCGCTGCGCCAGCCACATGGCCGAGGACAGCGGGAAGGCGTGCAGAAGGACGAGTGGGGTGCCCGTGCCGAGGTCCCTCGCGTAGAGCCGCACGGTCATGTGGCGCCGTTCCTCCCCGCGTCGATGCCGCTCCGGTGCAACGCCTCCACCGGCCTCCGTCCTGGGCCCGTGAGGCCATCGTCGCCCCGGAGCGGGGCCGGACGGGAAGGTGTGGCCGCGATCGGCCGTCGCGGTTTTTCGACCGGTTAGTCCGCTTTCTGGGAGGGGCCGTCCCATTCGGTGGGCAGCGGCGCGGCGTCCGGGGCGACCCGCTTGACGATCTCGTTCAGCACGATCCGGACGTAGGGCTCGCCCACCCACAGGTGCTTGGCCCCGTCGACCGCGACCACCTCGGCCTGCGGGACACGCTTGAGCCGTTCCCTGGCCTCCGCCGGACGCAGGTAGTCGTCGAACTCGGGCACCAGCGCCACCAGCGGACGTCCGAACTCCGCCCAGGCGTCCAGGTCGGCGTCACCGGCGCGGCGCAGCGGCGGCGAGAGCAGCACCGCGCCCTCGACCAGCGGGTCGCGGCCCCACTTCAGGGCCAGCTCGGTGCCGAACGACCAGCCGAGCAGCCACGGGTGGGGCAGGTCGTGGAACTCGGCGTACTCCAGCGCCGCCGCGACGTCGAACCGCTCGGTCTCGCCCTCGCCGAACTCCCCCTGGCTGGTGCCGTGCGCCGAGGTCGTCCCGCGCGTGTTGAACCGCAGCACCGCGAGCCCGGCCAGCGCGGGCAGCCGGAAGGACGCCTTGCGCAGCACATGGCTGTCCATCATGCCCTCGGCGGTCGGCAGCGGATGCAGGCAGACCAGCGTGGCCACCGGCGGCCGGTCGGCGGGCAGCGCCAGCTCGCCGACCAGGTCGAGCCCGTCCGCGGTGTGCAGCGTGATCGCCTCGCGGCGGGCGGGCAGCACCGTGCTCGCGCGGATCTCCCCCATCACTCTCCTGCCTCAGAAGTCGGAAACGCTCAATAGCGCGGCGCGCCCCGTGACCGGAACGGGCGCGGTGCCCTCCGGTCGCGTGCCTGCCAGCAGGGACGGTGCCAGTGCCGGCGGTCGTCGGCTCCGCCGAGCCCGTCGGCGGGCCAGGCGACCACATGGCCCACGCCCGGCGGGATCTCCTGGTCGCATCCCGGGCAGCGGTACGGTTTGGTGGCGTTGGCCCCGGCGATCGTCCGGACGTTCCACTGTCCGTCCGGGCCCTCCTCCGTCCGCTGCGCCCACAGGGCACCGCCGGCGCCGCCACCCGTACGGGACGGGCCGGAGACGGCACGGCGGTTCTTGCGCGGGCTCATGACGTCCAGGATAGGAGGGTTGTGCGGGCGACCGTCCTCCGGCCGCCTCAGCGCAGCGGGCGTCCCATCGTGGCGCACTCCTGGAGCACCGGGACGGGAACGAGCGCCGGGTCGCCGGTCTCGGCGTGCATGCCGCGCAGGACGGCGACCGCGAGGCCGGCGCCGAGCCGGTCCAGGTCGGCGATCGGGCCCGTCGGGTAGCCGCAGCCCAGTGTCATCGCGGCGTCGATGTCGTCCGCTCCGGCATAGCCCGAGCCGAGCATGGCGGCGGCGTCGTTGAGGTACGGGAAGCGCAGCGCGTCCACGATGAACCCGGCCCGGCCGCCGCAGCGCACCGGCGTGAGGCCGAGCGAGGAGATCAGGGCGGCGGCGCGATCCGCGACGCCGGCGCCGCAGGCGTCCGTGGTCGCGATCTCGACGAGCGCGCGGTCCGGCTCCGGCAGGTGCAGGCCCACCACGTCCTCGGGACGGCCGGTGGCCATCGCCTGCCGCAGGATCGGCACCGCGGGATCGGTCACGGCCAGGATCGCGCCGGTCCGCGCCGCCTCGGCCGCGGCCAGCTGGTCCTCGACGGTGGCGCCGGGGGCGAAGATGATCAGGTCGCAGGCGGTGAGGTCGCCCACCTCCGCGCCGTCCGCCAGGAAGCGGCACGCCTTGTCGGCCTTGCCGATGACGGCCTCGAAGCCTTCCCCGACGACGCCGACCGACGGCTTGCCCGGCTTCTCCGGCGACGGCTCCGCCTTCTCCTTGTCCTGCCCGTCCCCGCCGTGGGTGTAGAAGCCGCGGCCGGTCTTGCGTCCCAGCAGGCCCGCCCTGACCAGCTCGGACAGGACGGGGGACGGCGCGTGGCGCCGGTCCCGTGTCTCGGCGTGGATCGCCTCCAGGACGCCGAGGCAGGTGTCGAGCCCGATCAGGTCCATGAGGGTGAACGGCCCCATCGGCAGCCCGGCCCCGGCCGTCATCGCGGTGTCGATGTCGTCACGGGTGGCGTGCCCGGACTCCAGCATCCCGGCCGCCTGGTTGAGGTAGCCGAACAGCAGCCGGTTGGCGACGAACCCGGCCCGGTCGCCGATGGTCACGGGGGTCTTGCCGAGCGCCCGCACCAGCTCCTCGACCCGCCGGACCGCGTCAGGGCCGGTCAGCACGGTCCGGATGACCTCGACCAGCCGCATCACCGGCGCGGGGTTGAAGAAGTGCACGCCCACGACCTGGGCGGGACGCCGGGTGGAGGCGGCGATCTCGGTCACCGGCAGCGAGGAGGTGTTGGTGGCCAGCACCGTGTCGGCCCGGCACACCTCGTCGAGCCTGGCGAACACGCCGCGCTTGAGGTCCAGCACCTCGGGCACCGCCTCGATCACCAGGTCGCAGGAGCCCAGATCGGCGAAGTCGGTGGAGAGCGCCACCCGCCCGAGGAGCTCCCTCTGGGCCTCCTCGGTCAGCCTGCCGCGCCGGACGGCCCGTCCCGTCGAGCTCTCCAGATGCCCGCGGCCGCGTTCCAGCGCGCCCGCGTCGACCTCGATCCCGACCACGTCCAGGCCACCGCGGGCCAGCACCTCGGCGATCCCCGCGCCCATCGTGCCCAGTCCCACGACCCCGACCTTGCTGAACGACCCAGTGCTCATGAACGGCAGTGTCGCAGAGCGCCGTCGCGGCCCCGAGACCGGGTGTGGGCGGCGTCCCGATCCTGGTAGTACGGGATGGTGCGTGTAGGAATCTTCCTGCTCGCGGCCCGTTTCCCGGCCAGGACGACCGGGCCGCCCTCGCCCGTACCGTCGCGGCGGCGCTCGCCGCCGAACGCGCCGGGTTCGACGACGTGTGGGTGGCCGAGCATCACTTCATGTCGTACGGGGTCGTCCCGTCCGCCATCACGCTCGCGGGTCACCTGCTCGGGCTGACCCGGCGCGTCGAGGTCGGCACGGCGGTCAGCGTGCTGTCGAGCCGCCATCCGGTGGCGCTCGCCGAGGAGGCGGCGCTGCTCCGGCTGGTGTCCGGCGGCCGGTTCCGGCTCGGTGTCGGACGCGGCGGGCCCTGGCGCGAACTGGAGGTCTTCGGCACCGGGACGGCCCGCTACGAGCGGGGTCTCGCCGAGTCGCTCGACCTGCTGCTGTCCTGGCTGGACGGGAGGGACCGCCTCGGCTGGCACGGCGAGTTCTTCCGCTTCCGCGACGTGCCGGTCGTGCCGCGCCTCGAAGCCCCGCCGCCGGCCGTCGTGGCGTGCACCTCGCCGTCCACCGAGCGGCTGGCCGCCGCGCGCGGGCTGCCGATGCTGCTGGGCATGCACGTCGGGGACGAGGAGAAGGCCGCCGCCATCGCACGTTACGAGGCGGCGGGCGGCCCACCCGGCGCTCCGCACGTCTCGGCGCACCTGGCCCAGGTGGCCGGCGGCCGCGACGAAGCCGTGGACCTTCTGCGACGCGAGATGCCGCGCTGGCTGGGCCCAGGACTGGACGGCTACGTCCCCGTGGACGACCGTCCCCGGCCGCAACGCGACCCGGCCGCCTACACGCGGCACCTGTGCCGCCTGCACCCGGTCGGATCGCCCGCCGACTGCGCCGGCACGATGGTCGAAACGGTGCGGCGCACGGGCATCCGGCACCTGATCCTGCTGGTGGAGGCGTCGGGGTCGGACGCGGCCACGCTGCGCAACATCGACCGCCTGGGCCGCGAGGTGCTGCCCGCCGTCCGGGCGGCCGCCGCGGACGGGGAACGGTGAGGTGGCCGGGCCGCGACCGGCCCGGCCACCTCCTCAGGGCGCGTTCAGCAGTCGCGCAGTTCGGGAGACTGGTTGAGGATCTGCTCGCGGGCGGTCACGAAATTGCGGTACGCCGCCGAGTACCCGTCCGGGAACACCGCGACCCGGTGACAGTTCTGGAACGCGAGCTTCACACCGAAGTACCGCTCCAGCGAGCCGCGCATCGCGTCGCTCGCCAGCACCCGCAGCAACTGGCCGCGGGACTGCTCGTCGGGCGGCGGCGTCAGGTTGTCGGCGAAGTCGCCGCCGTCCACCTGCAGCCGGGCCACCAGCCCGCTGATCATTTCCCAGGCATAGGGGAGGGAGGTGCGGATGCACTCGACGAACGCGTCGTCGTCGACCTCTCCCCGGTGCGCCGTCTCGAGGAGTTCGGGGGTCACGTCGAGGGACATGGGCCGGGGTTCCTTTCACCGGATCCGAGGGGCGTTGACCATCCACCACCGGTGACGCTAACCAGCCGTCCCAGAGAATTCCAGAGCCCTGTCAGACGGAAAGGCCGGACGCGGTCCCCTGGGGGTCCGCGTCCGGCCCTCTCGCCGGCCTCGACGGCCTGTGCCGCGGCCTCACCGGCCCGTGGCGCCGGCCGCGCCGTGCGCGTGGGAACGCCGGTACGGGCGGCGTACCGGGACCTGCCGCGCGGCCTCCTCGGCCCAGAACCTCCGGGCCCTCCGGGAGACGCGGCCGTCCCGCTCGCTCTGCGCGCTGGCTCGCAGGTCGCGGGAGCGCTCCCGCATCATCGACGCCAGGATGTCGTTGTGGAACATGGCCCCTCCTCGGATCCCGGGCCCCTCTGGCCCGACATCTTCAAGGTTCGTCCTAAGGCGGCCACCCCCACATCGGGACTAAGCCTTATCTGGTGCGCCCGGAACGCCTTAGACGAGCCCCCTCCGCCTAGGACGCCTTAGGCCGCGTCCTACGCCTCATCCCCCGAGCGCGACGCAAGCGCGCGCGGCCGTCACTAAGGTGGAGCCTCGTGCGTCTCGTAATCGCCCGTTGCAGCGTGGACTACGCCGGCAAGCTGACCGCCCACCTCCCCATGGCGCTGAGGCTCGTCCTGATCAAGGCGGACGGCAGCGTCAGCATCCATGCGGACGACCGCGCCTACAAGCCGCTCAACTGGATGAACCCGCCCTGCAAGCTGCGCGAGGAGCCCCTGGACGAGGACGGGGCCATCGCCCGCTGGACGGTCACCCACGCCAAGTCGGGCGAGCGGCTGATCCTCACCATCAACGAGATCGTCCACGACTCCAGCCACGACCTGGGCGTGGACCCGGGCCTGGTCAAGGACGGCGTGGAGGCGCACCTCCAGGAGCTGCTGGCCGAGCACATCACCACGCTGGGCGAGGGCTACACGCTGATCCGCCGCGAGTACCCCACCGCCATCGGCCCGGTGGACATCCTGTGCCGGGACGCCGACCAGACCACGGTCGCCGTCGAGATCAAGCGCCGTGGCGAGATCGACGGCGTCGAGCAGCTCACCCGCTACCTGGAACTGCTCAACCGCGACCCCCGCCTGGCCCCCGTACGCGGCATCTTCGCCGCGCAGGAGATCCGCCCCCAGGCCCGCGTCCTGGCCACCGACCGAGGCATCGGCTGCGTCACCCTCGACTACGACGCCCTGCGGGGCATCGAACACGAGGGCACCCTCTTCTGAGCCGGCGAGTGCGGCATGATGGCGGCATGACGAGCCATGCCACCGGGACCTTCGACCTCGACTCGTGGGACGCCGAGAAGCCGTTCCACGAAGGCGCCGGCACCAAGCAGACCCGGGTCCGGGTGGGCAAGACCTTCCACGGCGACCTGGTGGGCACCAGCGTCACCGAGCTGATCACGGTCGAGAGCGCGGAGGGCGGGCCGCTCGCGTACGTGGGCATCGAGACCGTCCACGGCATCCTGCACGGGCGCGAGGGCACGTTCGTGCTCCAGCACAGCGCGGGCAGCGACGACGGAACCCCCGCGACCCAGTGGCTGCGCTGGCTGATCGTCACGGGCTCGGGCACCGGCGAGCTGACCGGCATCCGCGGCGAGGGGCGGATCGTCGTCGGCGCGGACGGCACGCACTCCTGGAGTCTCGACTACACCCTCGGCTGACGGCGTGCCGAACGACCGGCGCGAATCGATAATCTGCGGGGTATGCCCCCGGCGACGACCGACACCACCCGCGAGCGGATCATCGACGCGGCCGAGGTGTGCTTCGCCCGTTTCGGCGTGGCCAAGACCACGGTGGAGGACATCGCGGCGGAGGCGCGGCTGTCGCGGGCGACGGTGTACCGGAGCGTCACCGGCGGCCGGGACGAGCTGATCCTCGCGGTGGTGCTGCGCGACCTGCGCCGCTTCCTCGACCGGCTCGCCGAGCGGCTGCGCGCGCAACGCTCCGTCCGGGACGCGGTCGTGGAGGGCACGCTGGACGCGGTCGCCTACGTCCGGGAGCGTCCCGCGATCGCGGCGTTCCTGGTGCCGGAGGCGGCCGGGCACATGCAGGCGGCGGTGGCGCAGTCCGCCGAGCGCGTCCTGGCGACCTGCCGCGACTACGTCCGCCCGCACTTCGACGCCGCGCAGCGCCGCGGCGTCCTGCGAGCGGAGATCGACGTGGAGGGGACGGTGGAGTTCCTGTTCCGGATGATCACATCACTGATCGTCATGGACCGCGACCGGGACCCCGCCGAACTCCGGCATTTCCTGCACACCTATGTGGTGCCGGTCATAGCGGCGCCCTGAGGCGCGGACAGGACCGGCACCATGAGCGATGACACGGATGGGAAGAGGAACGCGGATGGGCACGGTACATCACATGCGGGGGCGCTCCTCGATCCAGCCGAGTCCGGTGTTCATGGGGATCGCGGTCCTCACGGTGCTCGCCGGGTTGATCGCCTGGCGGTACGGCGACATCCCGGACCGGCCGGCGCGCGTCGCGTTGTTCGCGTTCGTGCTGGGCGCCTGGGTGGTGTCGCTGTGCCTGCATGAGTTCGGTCACGCCTACTTCGCGTTCCGTTCGGGCGACCACAGCGTCGCGACCCGCGGCTACCTCACGCTGAACCCGGCGAAGTACGCCGACCCGATCATGAGCTTCGGGCTTCCGGTGCTGTTCATCCTGCTCGGCGGCATCGGCCTGCCGGGCGGCGCGGTGTGGATCGACCGCGGCTCGATCCCCGGGCGGATCAGGCACAGCCTGGTGTCGGCGGCGGGTCCCCTGGCCAACGCGCTGTTCGCGGTCGTGCTCGGTGTGCTGTTCGCCAACTTCGCCGACGCCGAGCACGCGGTGTTCTGGGCGGGCGTGGCGTTCCTGGCCTTCCTCCAGGTGACGGCAACGGTCCTCAACCTGCTGCCGATCCCGGGACTGGACGGCTTCGGGATCTGGGAGCCGTACCTGCCGCGCGCCTGGGTGCACAAGGCCAACCAGTACGGCGGTTACGTCTTCCTGCTGCTGCTCGCCATGCTCTGGCTGATCGAGCCGGTGAACCGGGCCTTCTTCGATGTCACGCTGGGCATCTCCGGGGCGCTCGGCTTGAACGAGTTCCCCTTCGCGGAGGGCTGGCCGCTCAACCCCATCGAGCTTGGCCTGAGCTGGTTCCGCTTCTGGATCGACTGACCCCCCGTCAGGTGGTCTCGCGGAAGCGGGCCTCCAGTTGCGTGAGGGCCCATTGGGCCCAGTCGCGGCGCATGGCCATGTAGCGCTGGCCGAACTCCAGGGCGATACGGCCGAATTCGGCCATGGTGTCCTGCGTCCAGTCCAGGCTGTGCTCCAGGTCGATCAGCTCGTCGTACCCCGCGGCGGCGTCGTCGGCCTCCCTGCGCAGGTAGTCGCGCGCCTGGTCGTGCGGGATCGAGCCCAGGAAGAAGACGCGGAGCAGGGCCTCGTCCCGGGTGACGCGGCGGGGCGGTGTGCCGGTGAGCCAGCGGCGCAGCTCGTCGCGGCCGGCCTCGGTGGGGGCGTACTCCTTGCGGCCCCGCGGGCCTTCCGAGGCGACCTCGATGAGCCCGTCGGCGGCGAGCTTGCCCAGTTCTCCGTAGATCTGGCTCTGGGTGGCCTGCCAGACGTGCGCGAGCGAGATCTCGAAGATCTTGAGCAGGTCGTACCCGCTGCAGCCGGGCGCCTGGACGATCAGGCCCAGTACCGCGTGTCGAAGGCTCATGCGGAGGATCCTATCTATCGATCTTGACATATCACTTTTGGAAGGTTTACTTTCGACCTGTCGATAGTGGAATGTCCTCCTTCCACACTTAGAGGAGCCCATCATGAGTGAGCAGACCGGCGCCCGCCGCGCATGGCTGGAGGGTCCGCTGGCCCCCGTCCCGGACGAGATGGACGCCGTGGACCTACCGGTCACCGGCACCCTTCCGGACGAGCTGACGGGACGCTACTTCCGCAACGGGCCGAATCCGGCCCCGGGCGAGGTGACCGACCACTGGTTCTCGGGACACGGCATGGTCCACGGCATCCGGCTCAGGAACGGCCGCGCCGAGTGGTACCGCAACCGCTGGGTCCGCACCGCCAAGCTGACCGACGACGCCGTGTTCGTCCGGCCCGACCTGACCTTCGACCGCACCGCGGTCTCGGCCAACACGCACGTCGTCCCGCACAACGACCGGATCTACGCGCTGGTGGAGGTCGGGTTCCCCTACGAGCTGACGCCCGAGCTGGACACCGTGGGCCCCTGCGACTTCGGCGGGCGGCTGACCACCGCGATGACCGCCCACCCCAAGGAGGACCCGCGCACCGGCGACCTGCTGTTCTTCGGCTACGGCTTCCTCCCGCCCTACCTCACCTACCACCGGCTGTCGGCGGACGGCGAGCTGGTGGAGAGCCGCGAGGTGGAGGTGCCGCGCTCGACGATGATGCACGACTTCGCGATCACCGAGAACCACGTGGTGTGGCTGGACCTGCCGATGGTGTTCGACGTCGGGCTGGCCCTCCAGGGCCGGATGCCCTACAGCTGGGACGACGGCTACGGCTACCGGCTGGGCGTGATGCCGCGCGACCCGTCCGCCGGCACGACCGTCACCTGGTTCGACATCGACCCGTGCTTCATCTTCCATGTGGGCAACGCGCACGAGGACGCGGAGGGCCGCGTGGTGCTCGACGCCGCCCGCTACAGCCCCCGCGACTTCGCCAGGCTCTGGTCGGCCATCGGCGGGCTGCCCATGGCCGAGGCGGTGACGGCCGCCGCGGTGACCGGCGACGCCCGCATGCACCGCTGGACGCTCGACCCCGCGACCGGCAAGTGCGTCGAGGAGCCGCTGGACGACAGGGGCGTGGAGTTCCCCACCCATGACGAGGCCCGCACCGGGCTGGAGCACCGCTACCTGTACGCGGCGTCCCGTGACTCGATCGTGAAGTACGACGTGCGCACCGGTTCCACGACGGCGCACACGCCCGGCCCCGGCCTCGTCCCCGGCGAGGCCGCCTTCGTTCCGGCCTCGGGGGCTCGGAACGAGGACGAGGGCTGGCTGCTGTCGATCGTCTCGGACGTGGCGGGAACCGGGTCGGAACTGCTCGTCCTGGACGCGTCGGACCTGTCCCCCACCGCCTCGGTGCGGCTGCCGCGCCGGGTCCCGGCGGGCTTCCACGGAAGCTGGATCCCCGATCCGGCGGACACGCCCGGCGCCTAGCCCGATTATTCGGCCCCCGGTCCAATAACGTGCTCTACTTGTCGGTACGGTTACCGTGCAAGCAGGCGCTTACCGAGCCCGACCGGGAGGGTCCCATGTCCGTGGCCACCGAGAGCCCCACGTTCGCATCCCTCAACCCGGCCACCGGAGAGGTCGTCGCCGAACACCCCGTCCACGATCCCGCCGCGGTGGCGCAGGCCCTGCGGCAGGCGCGGCCGGCGGCGGGCTGGTGGCGCGCCCTCGGCTGGAAGGAACGGCGGCTGCGGCTGCTCGGCGTCAAGAGCGCGCTGGCCCGCGACCTGAACGGGATGGCCGAGCTCATCCACCAGGAGACCGGCAAGCCGGTGCAGGACGCCCAGCTCGAGACGGTCATGGCGATCACCCATCTCGACTGGGCCGCCCGCAACGCCCGCAAGGTGCTCGGCCCCCGCGGCGTGTTCCCCGGCGTGGCCTCGCTCAACCAGAAGGCCGTCCTGGAGTACCAGCCGCTCGGCGTGGTCGGCGTGATCGGCCCCTGGAACTACCCGATCTTCACCCCGATGGGCTCGATCGCCTACGCGCTGGCGGCCGGGAACGCCGTGGTGTTCAAGCCGTCCGAGTACACCCCGGGCGTCGGGGTCCGCCTCGCCGAGCTGGTCGCCGAGGTCGTCCCCGAGCAGCCCGTGCTCCAGGTCGTCACCGGGCTCGGCGAGACCGGCGCCGCGCTGGCGTCCTCCCCGGACGTCGACAAGATCGCCTTCACCGGCTCGGCCCGCACCGCCAAGAAGGTGATGGCGGCCTGCGCGGAGAACCTGACCCCGATCGTCGCCGAGTGCGGCGGCAAGGACGCCTGCATCGTCGACGCCGACGCCGACCTGGACGCCGCCGCCGACGCGGCGCTGTGGGGCGCGATGTCCAACGCCGGGCAGACCTGCATCGGCGTCGAGCGGATCTACGTGGTGGACACGGCGTACGACGCGTTCCTGTCCGCCCTCACCGAGAAGGCCCGCGCCCTGCGTCCCGGCTTCGACGACGACAGCGCGTACGGCCCGATCACCATGCCCGGCCAGCTCGACGTCATCGAACGCCACATCAAGGACGCCCTCGACAAGGGCGGCACGGCGGTGGTCGGCGGCCCCGAGTCCGTCCGCGAGCCCTATGTCGAGCCGGTGGTGCTGACCGGCGTCCCGGACGACTCCGCCGCCGTGTGCGAGGAGACCTTCGGGCCCACCATCACCGTCCACAAGGTCAAGGACCTGGAGGAGGCCCTGGAGAAGGCCAACCGCACCGGCTACGGCCTGGCCGGGACGATCTTCTCGAAGAACAAGGCCCGCGCCATGGACCTGGCCCGCCGGATGCGTTCCGGCATGACCTCCATCAACGCCTTCGCCGCCTACGCCACCGTCGCGGCCCTGCCGTTCGGCGGCGTCGGCGAGTCGGGCTTCGGACGCATCCACGGCGCCGACGGCCTGCGCGAGTTCACGCGCCCCAAGGCCATCACCCGCACCCGGTTCACCCTGCCGATGAACCTCACCTCGTTCGGCCGTACCGACAAGGACATGGCCCGCGTCATCCAGATGGTCAACCTGCTGCACGCCAGGCGGCCCAAGCGCTGACCGCCGCCCGACCCCCGGGACCGGCCGGGCCGGTCCCGGGCTAGGGTGACGGGCATGGCGAAGAACAGGGAGACCCCGGTCGTGCTGTCGCGCATCTACACCCGTACCGGGGACGACGGGACGACCGCTCTGGGCGACATGTCCCGTACCGCCAAGACCGATCCCCGGCTGGCGGCCTACGCCGACACCGAGGAGGCCAACGCCGCGATCGGCGCCGCGATCGCGATGGGCTCCCTGCCCGAACCGGTGACCAGGCTGCTGACCCGCGTCCAGAACGAGCTCTTCGACGTCGGCGCCGACCTGTCCACGCCCGTGGTGCCCAACCCCAAGTACTCGGTGCTGCGCGTGGACGCCTCCTACATCGAGCGCCTGGAGGCCGACTGCGACGCCCATAACGAAGGGCTCCCCCCGCTGCGCAGCTTCATCCTCCCCGGTGGGACGCCCGGAGCGGCGCTCCTGCACATCGCCCGTACGGTGACGCGGCGCGCGGAACGGTCGGCCTGGGCGGCGATCGAGGCGCACGGGGCCGCCCCCATCGGCGACGAGGACGCCGTGGAGGGCGGGATCAACCCCCTCACCGTCCGCTACCTCAACCGGCTCTCCGACCTGCTGTTCATCCTGTGCCGGGCCGCCAACGCCGGGCACGGCGACATCCTCTGGAAACCCGGCGGCGAGCGCTGACCCGTTGCCCCTCAACCGCCGCGATCGCCTACGAGGGCGGTCAACGCCCGGCGCCAAGGGCCGCGCAATGGGCAAGTGGGGTTAACCCCACCCTGTGGACGCTGGCCCTCCACCTGTCCGGCGTCTCATCCACCTGTGAAGCTGGAAGCGTAACGGGGACGGCCGATCGCAGGAGACGACGTGAAGACCCAGAGGGGCTTGGCAGTGACGGCCGCGGCGGTGGCGCTCGCGGCGACGGCGATGACGGGGTGCAGCGTTGACTTCAACGCCGGGATCCGTCACGAGACGAAGTCCTACGACATTCCCGGCTCCTTCCCCGCGCTCGCGATCCGCGGGCACTCCGGCCGGCTGGAGGTCATCGGCACCGACCGGTCCGGCATCCGCGTGGTGGAGCGGCTGAGCTGGAGCAACAAGAAGAACAAGCCGAAGACCCAGCGCACCGTGCGGAACGGCTCGCTGAACCTCGACAGCGACTGCAAGCCCGGCGGGATCGGTTTCACCGCGTGCGGGGCGGACTTCCGCGTCGAGGTCCCCCGCGAGACCGCGGTCAGGCTGACCGCGGACTCGGGCTCGGTCGAGGTCACCGGGCTGACCGGCGACTCGCTCGCGCTCACCACCGACTCCGGCTCGATCAAGGCCAAGGGGATTCGTACCAAGACGCTCACCGCGACCGCCGAGTCAGGGCAGATCGTCCTGGACGGGCGCGCCGACACGGTGACGCTGCGGGCCGACAGCGGGAGGATCAAGGCGTCCGGGCTGGACGCCAAGAAGGTCACCACCCGCAGCGAGTCCGGCATGGTCTCGCTCGCCCTGACCACCGTGCCCGACAACGTCGACGTGCGGGTGGACTCGGGCATGGTGAAGGTCGTCCTGCCACAGGCCGACCCCGGTTACAACCTCGACCTCACCAGCGAGTCCGGCCACCAGTCCATCGACTCGGCCCTGCGCAGGGACAACCGCTCGCCGCACCACGTCAAGGTCCGCACCGAATCGGGGATGATCTCCATCGACGCGGCCGGCGCGGCCTGACCCGGCTCACTCCGGCGGGTGCACCTCGACGGGGAAACCCGGCGGGGCCGCCTCAAGCCAGGCCAGGAACCCGGTCAGCGCGGCGGAGCTCATCGCCAGCTCCACCCGGACGGAACCGTCCCTGACCTCGATGATGCCCGCCTCCGGCAGCAGCCCCTCGGCCTCCTCGCCCTCGGGACGACGCCGGTTGGAGACGACAAGGCCCCGGCGGTGAATCACCTGCCGGGGCCTTCTGCGGAATCCGAAAGCGCGGTGCCAGTGCAGCACGTCCCCCCGGTAACGGCCGATGCCCAGCCGCCACGGGCCCGGTACGCCGTTGTCGGTCAGCACCCGCAGGCTGCACTCCACGGCGCCGCCACCGCGTACGAAAAGCCAGCGACGCACCGACATCAGGACGAACGCCAGACCCGCCAGCAGGATGACAGCGGCGAGCCCCCAGCCCGCATCCATTGCCAGGTGGTCGCTCAAGTCCCCCCGCCTACTCCGTGTCCAACAGCGCTGCCGTGAGCTTGGCTGGAGCCTACAGCCCGGGCGGTCCGGGCACGCACAGTGCCCCGGCCTTCAGGCCCGTGGCCTTGGTCTCAGCGGCCGGCTCGCCCCCAGCATGGCGCCCGCGGGGTAAAGGCCGGAGAAACGCCCACGGCCCCGTCCCGCACGCGGCGGGACGGGGCCGTGGCCCGATCGATGCGCGTCGGGCCGGTTACTCCTCGCCGCCCGCGGCGCGCAGCCGCGCCCTGGCCCGGCGCTCGGACGTGGGGTCCTCACCCGCCGCCAGCGCGTCCTGCAACGCCTGCCGGGCCGCGGCCACGTCGACCTCGGCGCCCAGCTCGGCCTGTTCGGCCAGCACCGACACCTCGTCGTCGGCGACGGAGAAGAACCCGCTGCCGACCATGGCGGACACCGCCGGGCCGCCGTCGGCCGGCTCGATCTTCACCACGCTGCCGTCCAGCAGCACGCCCAGCACCGGGGCGTGGCCCGGCAGGATGCCCAGCTGCCCCTCGATGGTCTGCGCGACCACCATCCTGGCCTCGCCGGACCAGATCTCGCGCTCCGGCGAGACCAGCCCGACCCTCAGCGTCGCCACGGCTACCTCTCCAGTTCCTTGGCCTTGCGCTCGGCGTCCTCGATCCCGCCGCACATGAAGAACGCCTGCTCGGGCAGGTGGTCGTACTTGCCCTCCGCGATGCCCTTGAAGGAGGCGATGGTCTCCTCCAGCGGCACGGTGACACCCTCCTGGCCGGTGAACTGCTCGGCCACGTACATCGGGTGCGACAGGAACCGCTCGATCCGCCGCGCCCGCTGGACGGTGACCTTGTCCTCTTCGGAGAGCTCGTCGATGCCGAGGATGGCGATGATGTCCTGCAGCTCCTTGTACTTCTGCAGGATCCGCTTCACCTCCTGCGCCACCTCGTAGTGCTCCTGGCCGAGGACCACCGGGTCCATGATGCGGGACGTGGAGTCCAGCGGGTCCACCGCCGGGTAGATGCCCTTCTCGGTGATCGACCGGGAGAGCACCGTGGTGGCGTCCAGGTGCGCGAACGTGGTGTGCGGCGCCGGGTCGGTGATGTCGTCGGCGGGCACGTAGATCGCCTGCATCGAGGTGATCGAGTGACCGCGCGTCGAGGTGATCCGCTCCTGGAGCACGCCCATCTCGTCGGCCAGCGTCGGCTGGTAGCCCACCGCCGACGGCATCCGGCCGAGCAGCGTGGACACCTCCGAGCCCGCCTGGGTGAACCGGAAGATGTTGTCGATGAACAGCAGCACGTCCTGCTTCTGGACGTCCCGGAAGTACTCGGCCATCGTCAGCGCCGACAGCGCCACCCGCAGCCGGGTGCCGGGCGGCTCGTCCATCTGGCCGAACACCAGCGCGGTGTCCTTGAGGACGTTCGCCTCGCGCATCTCGACCCACAGGTCGTTGCCCTCACGGGTGCGCTCACCGACCCCGGCGAACACCGAGGTGCCGCCGAAGTTCCGCGCGACACGCGTGATCATCTCCTGGATCAGCACGGTCTTGCCCACGCCCGCGCCGCCGAACAGGCCGATCTTCCCGCCCGCCACGTACGGGGTGAGCAGGTCGATGACCTTGATCCCGGTCTCCAGGATCTCGGTCTTGGACTCCAGCTGGTCGAACGCGGGGGCCTTGGCGTGGATCGGGTTGCGCTCGGTGATCTCCAGGGACGCGGTGGGCACGTCCAGGGACTCGCCCAGCGCGTTCCACACGTGGCCCTTGGTCACGTCGCCGACGGGGACCGCGATCGAGGTGCCGGTGTCGGTCACCGGCGCCCCGCGGACCATGCCGTCGGTGGGCTGCATGGAGATGGCGCGGACCATGTTGTCGCCCAGGTGCTGGGCGACCTCAAGGGTCAGCGTCCGGGCCTCGCCGCCCAGCGTGACGTCGACGTGCAGCGCGTTGTAGATGTCCGGGATGGCGTCGGCGGGGAACTCCACGTCGACGACCGGGCCGATGACCCGGGCGACGCGTCCCGTCGCGGTCGCCTCCTCTGCCTGTGCGGTCATTCTCACTCCCCGCCGGAGTCGGCCAGCGCGTCAGCGCCACCGACGATCTCGCTGATTTCCTGGGTGATCGCCGCCTGCCGCGCCTGGTTCATCTCGCGCGTGTAGACCTCGATCAGCTCGTTGGCATTGTCGGTCGCCGACTTCATCGCGCGGCGCTTGGCCGCGTGGAAGGCGGCGGCCGCCTGGAGCAGCATGTGGAAGATGCGGCTCTCGACGTAGTTCGGCAGCAGCAGGTCGAGCGCCGCCTGCGGAGTCGGCTCGAACTCGTAGGACGGCGGGACCTGGCCCCGCTCCTCCTCCTCGATCTCCAGTGGCAGCAGCCGCCGCACCTGGACCTGCTGGGTCAGCATCGAGACGAACTCGGTGTAGACCACGAGGATCTCGCCGACCCCGCCCTCCTCGTCGGTCTTGACGAAGTCGTCCACCAGCCTCCGGCCGATGCCCTCGGCGTCGGCGAAGGAGGGGCGGCTGCTGAACCCGCGCCACTCGGCGGCCAGCTCCCGGTCGCGGAACCGGTACCAGGTGATGCCCTTGGTGCCCACCACGTACGGCACCGGCTCGCGGCCCTGCTCGCGCAGCGAGGCGATGACCGACTCCGCCTCGCGGATCAGGTTGGCGTTGTAGGCGCCGGCGAAGCCCTCGTCGCTGCTGATGATCAGCACCGCCGAGCGCCGCGCCTGCGGCTGCTCGGTCAGCAGCGGGTGGTCGATGCCCACATGATGGCTGACCAGCGCCGTCAGCGCCCGGGTGATCTGGTCGGAGTACGGCTTGGACGCCGTCACCGCCTGCTGGGCCTTGACGATCCGCGAGGTCGCGATCATCTCCTGGGCACGGGTGATCTTGGCGGTCGAGCTGACCGACCTGATCCGCTGCCGCAGTTGACGAATCTGAGCCATCGCGGTCAGTCCTTCTTGACGCGGGTGATGGTCTCCTGGCCGCTCTCCGCCTGCTGCTCGCCACCCTCCGCCTCGACCTGCTTGTCCTGGCCGAGCAGCCGGCCGTCGCTGGTCTCGAAGCCCTTCTTGAACTCCGCGACGGCGTTCTTGAGCGTGGTCAGGCCGTCGTCGTCCAGCTGACCGGTCTCCCGGATGGAGGCGAGCAGGCCGCTCTCGTTGCGCTCCATGTAGTCCAGGAACTCGCTCTCGAAGCGGCGGATGTCCTCCACCGGGACCTCGTCGAGCTCGCCGGCGGTCCCCGCCCACACCGACACGACCTGCTTCTCGGCCGGGAACGGGTTGCCCTGCGGCTGCTTGAGCAGCTCCACCAGCCGCGCGCCGCGGTCGAGCTGGGCGCGGGAGGCGGCGTCCAGGTCGGAGGCGAACGCGGCGAACGCCTCCAGGTCGCGGTACTGCGACAGCGCCAGCCGCAGCGTGCCGGCGACCTTGCGCATCGCCTTGATCTGCGCGTCGCCGCCGACCCGGGAGACCGAGATGCCGGGGTTGATGGCCGGCCGCACGCCCTGGTTGAACAGGTCGGTCTCCAGGAAGCACTGGCCGTCGGTGATGGAGATGACGTTGGTCGGGATGTAGGCCGAGACGTCGTTGCCCTTGGTCTCGATGATCGGAAGCCCGGTCATCGAGCCGCCGCCCATGTCGTCCGACAGCTTCGCGCACCGCTCCAGCAGCCGCGAGTGCAGGTAGAACACGTCGCCCGGGTAAGCCTCACGGCCCGGCGGGCGGCGCAGCAGCAGCGACACCGCGCGGTACGCCTCGGCCTGCTTCGACAGGTCGTCGAACACGATCAGGACGTGCTTGCCCTGGTACATCCAGTGCTGGCCGATCGCGGACCCGGTGTAAGGGGCGATGTACTTGTACCCGGCCGGCTCGGACGCGGGGGCGGCCACGATCGTGGTGTACTCCATCGCGCCCGCGTCCTCCAGGGTGCGGCGCACGTTGGCGATCGTGGAGCCCTTCTGCCCGATCGCGACGTAGATGCAGCGGACCTGCTTGCTCTCGTCGCCGGACTCCCAGTTGGCCTTCTGGTTCAGGATGGTGTCCACGCAGACCGTGGTCTTGCCGGTCTGCCGGTCACCGATGATCAGCTGCCGCTGGCCCCGGCCGATCGGGGTGATCGCGTCGATCACCTTGATGCCGGTCTGCAGCGGCTCCTTCACCGACTGCCGCTGCACGACCGAGGGAGCCTGCAGCTCCAGCGCGCGCCGCTCGGACGCCTCGATCGGGCCCTTCCCGTCGATCGGGGTGCCCAGCGCGTCCACGACGCGGCCCAGGTAGGCGTCGCCGACCGGGACCGAGAGCACCTCGCCCGTGCGGCGGACCTTCTGGCCCTCCTCGATCTTGCTGAAGTCACCCAGGACGACCGCGCCGATCTCGCGCACGTCCAGGTTCAGTGCCAGTCCGCGGGTCCCGTCCTCGAACTCGAGCAGCTCGTTGGCCATCGTCGAGGGCAGGCCCTCGACGTGGGCGATACCGTCGCCGGAATCGACGACCGTGCCGACCTCTTCGCGCGCGGCTGCCTCGGGCTCGTACGACTGGACGAAGCGCTCCAGCGCGTCCCGGATCTCATCCGGACGGATCGTCAGCTCCGCCATGATTCCTCTCTTGCTCCCTTTGGGGTCAGCTCCGCCGTGCCGACTGGGTCTGCTGCCCGGCGGCTAAGTTGCGAGCCGCCGTCGGACGTCGTCCAGCCGCCCGGCGATGGTGCCGTCGATGACCTCGTCCCCGATCTGGATGGACAGCCCGCCGATCGTCGTGGGGTCGAGCTCGATGTTCAGGTGTACGTCGTGGCCGTAGGCAGCCGCCAGCACCGCCGCCAGCCGGCGGCGCTGGTCCTCGCTCAGCTCCGTCGGCGTCCGCACCAGCGCCACCAGGCGCCGCCTGCGCTGGGCGACGAGCCTGCCGTACTCGGCGAGCCCGCCTTCCAGGCTACGTCCCCGCGGACGCAGCACCAGCTCGGTGATCAGCGTGATGGTGGCGGGGCCCGCCTTGCCGGTCAGCAGGGCCTCCAGCAGGCCCTGCTTGCGGTCCGCGGGCAGGCCGGGCGAGGTGAGGGCGGCGCGCAGCCGCGGCTCGCGTTCCAGGACCCGGGAGAACCGGAACAGCTCGTCCTCCAGGTCGTCGAGCGCGCCGTCGGCCTCGGCGCGGGCGGCCTCGGCGGTGACCGCGAGGGCCTCCACACCGTCCGACAGCTCCGAGGGCGTGGACCAGCGCAGCCGCACCACGTCGGCGACCAGCTCGAGAGCGGCCGGCGAGATCTTGCCTTCCAGCAGGATCTGGACGAGCTGCGCCTTGTCCGCGCCGTCCCGCGACGGGTCCGACACCGCCCGCCGCAGCCCGTGCTCGCGGTCGATCAGGTTGAGCACCGCGAACAGGTCACCGCCGAGCACCGCCAGGTCGGTCCCGTTCCCGGAGGCCGCACCGATCAGCGCCTCCAGCCGTTCCCTGGCCTCGGCCAGCGACGCCCTGCTCACCGCTCCCGTGATGGTCATGACGTGACCTGCTCCTGGGTGCGGGCGCGCTCCTCCAGCTCGTCGAGGAACCGGTCGACCACGCGGCTCTGCCGTGCGCTGTCCTCAAGGGACTCGCCCACGACGCGGCCGGCCAGCTCGATCGACAGCGCCCCGATCTCGCTGCGCAGCGAGGCCAGCGCGGCCTGCCGCTCGGCCTCGATCTGCGCCTGCGCGGACTCGGTGATCCTGCGGGCCTCGGCCTGGGCCTGCTCGCGCATCTCGGCGATGATCTGCGCGCCCTGCTCGCGGGCCTCCTCCCGCAGGCGGGACGCCTCGTGCCGCGCGTCGGCCACCATCGCCTTGTACTTCTCGAGCTCGGCCTGGGCCTCCGCCTGGGCCGCCTCGGCGCGCTTGAGCCCGCCCTCGATCGCCTCGGTCCGCTCGGCGAGCGTCTTCTGGATCTGGGGTGCGAACTTCCAGCCGACGGCGACCAGCACGATCACGAACGCGATCGTGCCGAACACCAGCTCGGCCACGTCCGGGAGGACGGGGTTGCTGCCGTGGCCGCCCTCCTCCTGAGCCACCACCACCGCGGCGGTCAGCAGCTTCACCATGAGGGTTTCCGCCTTCCTGTCGGCGTCTGCAGGAGGGTCAGCTGTGCACGAACGGCACGACGAAGCCGATGAGGGCCAGCGCCTCGGTCAGCGCGAACCCCAGCAGCATGTTGGTGCGGATGACGTTGGTGAGCTCCGGCTGGCGGGCGATGGCCTGCACGCCCTGCCCGAAGATGATGCCCACGCCGATACCGGGGCCGATGGCGGCCAGACCGTACGCGACGGAACCGAGGTCGCCGGTGACTTCAGCGAGAGTGCCCATTTCTCTTTCCTTCTGTGTTCGGCGGTGGGGGCTGCCCACCGGAGCTTTCCTGTGGGTGATCGGGTCTGTGGGTCAGTGGTCGGGGTGCAGCGCGCCGCCGATGTAGGAGGCGGCCAGCAGCGCGAAGATGAACGCCTGCAGTGCCTGGATGAAGATCTCGAAGCCGGTCATGACGATCGTCATGAGGAAGCCGACCAGGCCGACGGGGGCGCCGAAGAGCGTCACCTTCTCGGCCAGGAACCACCAGGCGACCGAGGCGAAGAAGGCGATCAGCAGGTGGCCGGCGAACATGTTGGCGAAGAGCCGGACCGAGTGGGTGAACGGGCGCAGGACGAGCACCGACAGCAGCTCGATCGGCGCGTACAGCACGTAGAGCGCCTTGGGCAGGCCGGGCGGGAACATCATGTTCCTGAACCAGCCGACCAGGCCCTGGCTCCTGATGCTCAGCCCCCACATCAGCAGATAGACGAAGATCGCCAGCACGACGGCGAAGGCGATGTGCGAGGGACCGGGGAGCTGCAGGACGGGGACGACGCCCATCCAGTTCATGATGAGCACGAAGAAGAACGTGGAGACCAGGAACGGCACCCACTTGTCGCCGTCCTTGCCGATCATCGGGCGGGCGATCTGGTCCCGGACGAACAGGTAGCCGATCTCGCCGACGTTCTGCACGCCGCGCGGCACCAGCTGGGGCCTGCGGGACGCCGCCCAGAAGAAGCCGACCACGATGATGACCGACAGCGTGACGATGAGGGTCGGCTTGGTGACCCAGGAGGGGGCGCCGTCCCAGAGGGGGCCCCATTCGAAGATCTCGGTGCCAGGGGCGTGGAACTCTTCGCCCTGGGCGGCGAGGAGGTGTCGCGCACTCACGCGGCAGTCCCTTCGTCAATGAACGTGCGTACGTCGGTCGTCAGGTGCGTGCCCGGAGGCCGCGGCTGCAGTCCTGGACGGCGGTGGCCCGTCCTACCGCCGCCGGGGCCGCTGCCGGGACGCGGTCAGCGGCCGTAGCGGAGGTAGATCAGGTAGAGCGCGAGACCGAGGCCCACCAGGATCCCGATGGGGAGCATCGCCGAGGTGCCCCACCACTTGTCCAGCAGCCAGCCGAGACCGCCGTAGACGGCCATCCCGCTCAGGATGTAACTGGGGATGGACCAGGCGGCGTTGGCGAAGCTCCGCTGCTCGAAGTCGCTGTCGGACTCCGGATCGGGCGGGTGCCCCTCCTCGCTCATCGCAGGACGGACCATAGCAGGCCACCCCCCAGATGGTCATATTGGAGTAGTCAGTCCGCGCCTCGGCTGGGAAGACCGTCATGGGCCCTGCCCGGCGCTCGGCTCCGGATCGACGTAGAGCGTCTTGGCCTTGGCGGTGGCGCGGATCTCCGCGCCGATCCAGACCAGGGTCAGCGCGATCACCGACCAGGCGAAGGCTTTCGGATCCCAGGCGGTGACCCCCTCGAAGGCGATCACCAGCGCGAACATTCCGAAGATCTTGGTGATATAGCTGACGACCGCGGCCACGAACATCAGCTGCGCGGAGATCTTGGACGCGTAGCTGACCGCGAGCACGCTGATCGAGAAGAAGGCCATCACGATGACCGCGCCGATCGCCGCGCCCAGCGCTCCCTCGGATCCCGCCAGCGCCAGGCCCGCCGCCACGGCGGCGAGTCCGGCCACACCGGACGGGATCGCGGCGCCGCGGAGGATCCGGGCGTCGGAAGAGTGCATGAAAGGCTCCGGCTGGTCACGTTTCGTGTTCGTCCCTTGCTCGTGAAAGGTATCACAAGCGTCCAGAACGTCCGCAATTACCCCCAAAGTAGGGGTTCGCGCATGCGCGAGGTGCATGAACACCACGGACTGTAGCCCACGCTATCGGGACGGAGAAAGAGCCGGTGGCATCGGCCCGCGCGGCACCGCCGAAAGCAGGACGCGTCCCTGCTCAGACCGGCTGCCCGGAGCGGGCCGGCTCGGCGGCCCCCGCGGCGGCCCTGGCCTGCTCGCGGCGCGCCGCCAACCGCGGCACCGCGATCATCGCGGCCGCCCCCGCCACCGCCACCGTCCCGGTCACGGAGGCCACCAGCGCCACCGAGTTGGTGAACGACAGGCCGACCAGGCTGGAGGCGAGCAGCCCCACCCAGAAGTACATGATCAGCACGGCCCGGCGGACCGAGTGGCCCAGCTCCAGCAGCCGGTGGTGCAGGTGCTGCTTGTCCGGCGCGAACGGGGAGCGGCCCTGGTTGGTGCGGCGCCACACCGCCAGCAGCATGTCCATGAACGGCACCGCCGCCACGGCCGGGACGAGCAGCAGCGGCACGTAGAAGGGGAACAGCTTGTAGGTGCCCAGGATGGCCGGGTCGAACTGCCCGGTCAGCGTGATGGTCGAGGCGCTGAGCATCAGCCCGATCAGCATCGAGCCGGTGTCGCCCATGAAGACCCTGGCCGGGTTGAAGTTGTGCGGCAGGAAGCCCACGCAGATCCCCGCCAGCACGGCGGCGGTCAGGGTGGCGCCGGTGAGCGTCGTGAACTTGTTGGTGTACGACAGCAGGTAGGCGTAGGAGAACAGGGCCATCGCCGCGATCCCGACGACGCCCGCGGCCAGCCCGTCCAGGCCGTCGATGAAGTTCACCGCGTTGATGGTGGCGACCACGACGAAGACGGTCAGCGGCACCCCGTACTCCGGGGGCAGCACCAGCGGCTCCCCGGTGGGCAGCGGGATGTAGTACAGCTGGATCCCCTGCATGATGAAGATCCCGGCGGCGGCGACCTGCCCGGCGAACTTGGTCAGGGCGTCCACGCCCCACCGGTCGTCGAAGATACCGACCAGCACGATCAGCCCGCCCGACAGCAGCAGGGCCCGGCCCACACTGGAGTCGCCGTCCGACAGGACCTTGCGCATCTCCGGCAGACCCGTGGCGACCACCAGCGCGGCCACCATCCCGCCGAACATCGCCAGGCCGCCGAGCCTGGGCGTCGGGATCACGTGCACGTCGCGGTCGCGGACCGGGGCCTGGGCGCCGAACCACACCGCGAACCGGCGGACTGCCGGGGTCAGCAGGTAGGTGACGAGGGCGGCGATCAGGATGGCCAGCAGGTACTCCCGCACGCCGCACGCCTCCTCACATCGCTCTCACGTCGGCCTCACGCCGGTCACGGGCTTCAGGCCGGAACTCGCCGTAACGAGCCGGTATGCGCCGGTACGCGCCGGAACGTCGAGCGGGCCGAACACCCGGTTGGACGAACACCGCGCGCATGGTGTTCACACACCTGGGGCCGTGCCGATCAACTGTAGTCGCCCACCGGAACATATGCCCCGTCTTCCCCCCGCCGCGCTCTCCGGGCATACCCGAACCCCGCCCCGGCGACCATGGTGGCGAGGCCGGCGAGGGCCGGGTCGCCCAGCGAGAACGCCCACGGGCCGCCGGGCACCACGTCCTCGGCGAAGTCGGCCAGCGCCACCAGCGCCCCGCAGGTGACGAGCGCGTTCCCCGTCCGGGATCGCGGCAGCGGGCGGCCACGCCCGCACCGCCACGCCACCAGCCCCACAGAGCCGAACACGACGGCCAGGGCGACGGTGCCCGCCCAGGTGGACCGCCAGCGGGGCGGCGCGTACCGGGGCGGCGGCACCCGCACCGCCCCCTTGGGCAGCCGGACCCTGATCACCATGCCCTCGCCGGGACGCAGCCCGCGCTGGGTGAACTCGATCGCGTACGGGCCATCCCGGTAGTGCAGGCAGGCGGTCCCGGCGACGCGCACCCCCGGAGCCCCCGCGGTGCAGGACGCGCTGGGCCGCGGGACCGGCGCCTCCAAGCGCACGGCCGCCTCGCCGATCGGCACGCCCCAGCCGGTCCCGACCGCGTCCCAGACCAGCTCATCGCCGTCGCGGCGCGGGGTCAGCGCCCCGTCGACGGCGTACTCGATCACGTACGCCTGGCGCCCGGTGACGCGGCGTCCGCGCTCGCCGACGGTGATCCTGACGTGGTTGAACAGCCGCAGGGTGCGGGCCCGCGCCGGCGCCCCGGTGGACGAGCTGGCCCGCACGTCGCGGATCTCGAAGAGCCGGTTCCCGCGCCGGTACGGCACCCGCCGGGCGATGCCGTGCTCGCCGCCCTGGTCGAAGTCGTAGGTGATCGTCTCCCGTACGTGCAGCGCCGCGTCCTCGTCGATCGCCAGGACGACGTCGTAGGCGGGGATGCTCTCGACGGGCTCCGGCCCCCTCTCTTCCCCCACGGGCGCCGCCCGCGCGGGCGCGGCGGCAACGGCGGCCAGCACCGCCGTGGCGCCCACTGCGGCCGCCGCCCCCCGGAGACTTGCACCCACGTCAGGCATGGTTCCACCCTTCGGACAAGCGCCGCGCAGGAAAGCGCCCCGAGACCTCCCCGACGTCACGGGGAA
Organism: Actinomadura sp. SCN-SB; assembly: GCF_043906805.1. Lineage (NCBI taxonomy): Bacteria > Bacillati > Actinomycetota > Actinomycetes > Streptosporangiales > Thermomonosporaceae > Actinomadura > Actinomadura sp. SCN-SB. The sequence continues at coordinate 43,959 of NZ_JBIMPP010000047.1, forward strand.
ACCCTCACATTGCCGGTATGACGGGTTCGCCTGCCCGGCCTAGAGTCTTGGATCATGCGACTGCGGGGGCTCTGCGCGGTGACGGACGATCACCGCCTCGGCATCGGCGACTTCGCCGTGCCGGCGCTGCTCGCGTTCGCCCAGATCATCGGCACCTGGCTGCTGACCGCCGGAATGAACCAGCCCCTGGAACGCGGCCGGTGGATGATCGCCGTGGCCGCCATCCTCGGCTGCAACGCCGCGCTGATCTGGCGCCGCGTCGCACCGGCGCCCGTGCTCGCCACGACCCTCGTCCTGGGCGCGGCCGGGATCATCGCGGTCGACACCACCGAGGCCGTCGCGGGCGGCGTCGCCGACGGCGTCGCGCTGTTCTCCCTGGCGGTGCACCGCGGCCGCCGCCAGGCCATGATCGGCTGTATCGCCGCCTACGCCGTGATGTCGGTCGCGTTCGCGCCGGTGCGCGAGGGCACGGCGGCGCTGCTGACCAACGGGATCCTGGACGCCGCCGCCTACGTCGCGATCACCGCGCTGGGCCAGCTCCGGCGGCAGCACAAGGCCCGGCGCCGCGACCTGGCCGCGCGCCTGGCCGCCGAGGAGCGCGAACGGCGGGACGCCGCCGGCGCCGAACGCGAGCGGCTCGCCCGCGACCTGCACGACGTGGCGGGGCACCACCTCAGCGCCGTCGTCGTCCACACCACCGCCGCGTCCCGCATCGACGACCCCGACCTGACCGGCCGCGCGCTCACCTCCGCCGCCGACACCGGACGGGACGTCCTCAAGGCGCTCAGCCGCCTCGTGGACGTCGTCGGCGGCCCCGAACCCGCGGACGGGCGGCTGGACACCCTGCTGCCTCCCCTCTGCCAGGGCCTGACACGCCTGGGCGTCCCCGTATCGCTCTCTGTCGAGGGAACGCGGCGGCTGCGACCCCAGGTGGCCAACGCCGCGTACCGGATCGTCCAGGAGGCGCTGACGAACGCGATGCGCTACGCCCAGGGCGCGGCCGTCTCCATCGATGTCCGGCACGGATCGGAGAACGTGGAGGTGGTGGTCCGCAACGGCGAGCCGCCCGAGGAGATCCCCGTCCCGGCCATGGGCGGCGGACGCGGCATCGCGGGCATGCGGGAACGCGCCGGCTCCCTCGGCGGCACCCTCACCGCCGGGCCCGACGAGGACACCGGCGGATGGGTGGTCCGGGCCGTCCTGCCCCACTCGCCGTCCGCGCGGCGCGGACCGGGATGGCCGGAGGTCCTCGACGGCGCCACGATCGGGTTCTGCGTCGCGCTTCCGGCCGTGGTCGCGTTCGCGCCGCCCGACCCGTTCCTGCGCGGCTGGCCGGCCTCCGCGGCGGCCCTCGCCATGGCCGCGGTCATCGGGCGGGCGCTGCCGCTGTGGTGGCGCAGGCGCGCCCCCTACACCGTCCTCGCGTCCCTGGCCGTGATCGACTGCGTGTGGGCCGTGCTCGCCGGCCTGGCGGGGTCGGAGACGATGCTGACGCTGCTCTTCTTCGGCTGCGCCGCCACGATGGTCGCGGTCTCCTCGGTCGGCTGCCACGCGCGGCGGGACGTGCCGACCTGGCCCGCCCCGTTCGCCGCCGGAGTGCCCGGCGGCGTCGCGTTCGCCGCGGCGGCCGCCCTCGACCATCCCACGGGCCCACTCGAAATGATCATTCTGGGCGTGATCGCGTGGGTGTTCGCGGTGCTGGTGCTACTGCCCTTCTGGGCCTGGGGACGCGCCATCGCGGCACGCCGCGTGCAATGGGAGACCGACGCGCTGGAAACCATGGCGGCCAGGACCGGCGAGGCCGTCGTCGCCGAACGGCACCGCATCGCGATGGGGCTGCGCGCCACCGTCCTCAAGCACACCGCCCGGCTCGTCCGCGCCGCCGAGGACGGCATGGCCTCCGCCGAGACCGACGCCCAGAAAGCCCTCGCGGACGTGGCCGAGCACGCACGGGCCGCTCTCACGGACATGCGCGCCCTGCTGGACGCCCTCCAGGAGGAGAAAAGCGCTGAGACGGCGAACTGATTCCGTACGGAAAAGGCGCGGAAAACCGGAGGGAAATCAGTCTTCCTTGGTAAGCGACGGGCCCGGCTCGTCCTTTACCAGGGACGGCTTCGCTTCGTCCTCCGCACCCTTCTCGTCGTCTTTTCCGCCGTCCTTCTCGGTGGCGGCCCTGGGGGCAGGAACCGCGTCCTCGGCGGCCTTGGCGCCGTCCTGGCCGTCGTCCTGGTCGTCCCGCTCGTCCTCGTCGGTCAGCAGCACGCCCACCACGGAACGGATCTTGTCCTCGGACACCGCGCCGGCCCGCAGCAGCCGCGGCACCGAACCGGTCAGATCCACGATCGTGGACGGCTCGGCATGCCCCGACGGGCCACCGTCCAGGTACACCGACACCGCGTCGCCGAGCATCTTCTCCGCGTCCCCCACCGTGCGGGCCGGGGGACGGCCGGTCAGGTTCGCGCTGCTCACGGCCAGCGGACCGGTCTCCTTGAGCAGCTCGACCGCCAGCTCGTGCATCGGCATCCGCACCGCGACCGTGCCCTTGGTCTCGCCCAGATCCCACAGCAGGTTCTGGTTGGCGCGGCACACCAGCGTCAGCGCCCCGGGCCAGAACTCGTCGATCAGGTCCTGACCGTACGTCCCCAGGTCCTCCACGAGCGCCGTGGCGGCCCGCACGGACCCCACCAGCACCGGCGGGGGCATCTCCCTGCCCCGTCCCTTGGCGTCCAGCAGGGCCGACACGGCGGGCGGCGTGAACGCGTCGGCGCCGACCCCGTACACCGTGTCGGTCGGCAGCACGATCAGCTCGCCGCGGCGCGCGGCCGAGACCGCCTCGGCGATCCCGCGGGTGCGCTCCAACGGCTCGGAGCAGTCATAAACTCGGCTCACGTTCGCCCGTTCCCTCAAGGACTGGATGCGGATGCCACCGGCCGTGACGGCGGGGGCACGGCCCAGGATAGCCACGCCCGCCAGGGCCCCGGCACGTCACGGCGTCCCCAGACGGGCGGTGACGAACCGGTCCCGGTTGGTCAGATCCCGGCGGTTGCGGACGTCGCGCCAGCCGTTCTCCTCGGCGAAGACCCAGTAGACCGCGTTGCCCTGAAGGTCGCTGTGCTCGACCGCCACGGACCCGCCGGGCCGCAGCAGGCGGCGGGCTGTCCGTTCCACGGTACGGATCGCGTCCAGGCCGTCGTCACCGCCGCCCCACAGGGCGTCCGCGGGATCGTGGTCGCGGACGTCGCGCGGCACGTACTCCCACTCGCTCATCGGGATGTACGGCGGGTTGCTGATCACCAGGTCGACGGTGCCGTCCAGCTCGGCCAGCGCGGTGGCGAAATCCCCGAGATGCAGCCGCACCCGGCCCCGTTCGTCCAGCTCCTCGACGTTGCGGGTCGCGTGGACGAAGGCGGTCGGGTCCTTCTCGACCGCGTGGACCCGGGCGCGCGGGGCCTCAAGGGCGATCGACAGCGCGATCGCCGCCGAGCCCGTGCCGAGATCCACCACCAGCGGGTCCTGCACGTCCATCTCGCGCAGGGTGTCCAGCGCCCAGCCGACCATCACCTCGGTCTCCGGGCGGGGGACGAACACCCCGGGGCCGACCTTCAGCTCCAGGTAGCGGAAGTACGCGCGTCCCGTGATGTGCTGCAACGGCTCCCCCGCCTCGCGGCGGGCCACGTACTCCCAGAACAGGGCGTCGAACGCGGCGTCCGGCACCTTGTGCAGCTCCGACCGGTTCACCTTGTGCACCACCGCCGCCAGCTCCTCGGCGTCCGCGCGCGGCGACGCCACGCCCGCGTCGGCGAGCCGCGCCGTGGCCCTGGCGACCTCGTCGAGCAGCAGGTTCATGACGACCGGCGCGTCCCCGATCCGTCCCCTTCGGACTTCTGCGCGGCCGCCAGCCGGGCCTCCATGTCCGCGTCCACCAGCGCCTGCGTGACGTTGTGCAGATCCCCGTCCAGCACCTGGTCGAGGTTGTACGCCTTGTAGCCGACCCGGTGGTCGGAGATCCGGTTCTCCGGGTAGTTGTAGGTGCGCACCCGCTCCGACCGGTCGACCGTCCGGACCTGGCTCTTGCGCTCGGCCGCCGCCGCCGCGTCGGCCTCCTCCTGCGCCATCGCCAGCAGCCGGGACCGCAGGATGCGCAGCGCCTGCTCCTTGTTCTGGAGCTGGCTCTTCTCGTTCTGGCAGGAGACCACGACCCCCGTCGGCACATGCGTGATCCGCACCGCCGAGTCGGTGGTGTTGACGCTCTGCCCGCCGGGGCCGGACGACCGGTACACGTCGATGCGCAGGTCGTTCGGGTCGATCTGGACGTCGACCTCCTCCGCCTCAGGGGTCACCAGGACCCCCGCCGCGCTGGTGTGGATCCGCCCCTGCGACTCGGTCACCGGCACACGCTGGACGCGGTGCACGCCGCCCTCGTACTTCAGGCGGGTCCACACGCCCTCCTCGGCCGAGCCCCTGGACTTCACCGCGACCGTCACGTCCTTGTAGCCGCCCAGGTCGGACGGGTGCGAGTCGAGGATCTCGGTCTTCCAACCGACCCGCTCCGCGTACCGCAGGTACATGCGCAGCAGATCACCGGCGAACAGCGCCGACTCCTCGCCGCCCTCCCCCGCCTTGATCTCCAGGATGACGTCCTTGGAGTCGTTGGGGTCGCGCGGCACCAGCAGCCGCCGCACCCGCTCGGCCAGCTCCTCGCGGCGCTTCTCCAGCTCGGTGGCCTCGGCGGCGAACGCCTCGTCCTCACCGGCCAGCTCGCGCGCCGCCGCCAGGTCGTCGTCGACGGCGGCCAGCTCCCGCCCCGCCTCGACGATCGGGCGCAGCTCGGCGTAGCGCTTGCCGAGACGGCGCGCCAGCGCCTGGTCGGCGTGCACGGACGGATCCGCGAGCCGGCCCTCGATGTCGGCGTATTCGCTGATCAGATCGTCGAGATTCACGGTGTGCCTTGTCTCTGGCCGGATTGCCCGCACCGGCCGCGCGGCCCGCGGACGCGAACCCACGGGATGACAGCGTTCCAACGGCCCGGGGCCGCACACGCGGTGCCTCCCCGGGCCGGGCGCCCGAAAGCCTACTTGCCCCTGCCGCGGGCCTTCTTGCCGAAGCGCTGCTCGAAGCGCGCCACGCGGCCGCCGGTGTCCAGGATCTTCTGCTTGCCCGTGTAGAACGGGTGGCAGTTCGAGCACACGTCGGCGTGGATGACGCCGTTCTCGGCGGTGCTACGGGTCTCGAAGGTGTTGCCGCACGTGCACGTCACAGTGGTGACGACGTAGTTCGGGTGGATCTCAGGCTTCACGGGTTCTCCTCGCTTGTGGCGGTCGCCGGGCGCGTCCCGGCCTCGCGCGGGATGCGCGGGAGAACGGGGGACGCGTGAACCGGTACCGCAGCGGTCAGCCCTCTTAGTGTGCCAGATAACCCAACGTGCCGAGGTCACCGGTCATTCCCGGCACGCACCGGCCCTCATGTACCCGCACGGCCCAGGTAGGCGAGGACGGCCATGACGCGGCGGTGGCCGCCCTGCGCGGGCTGCAGATCCAGCTTCATGAAGATGTTGGAGATGTGCTTCTCCACGGCGCCCTCGGTGACCACCAGATCCTTCGCGATCGCGCTGTTGGACCGGCCCTGGGCCATCAGCCCCAGCACCTCGTGCTCGCGCGGCGTGAGCGACTCCAGCGGGTCTCCGGTACGCCGCCGGCCCAGCAACTGGCTGATCACCTCCGGGTCGATCACCGTGCCGCCGGCGGCGATCCGCCGCACCGCGTCGATGAACTCCCCCACCTCGGCCACCCGCTCCTTCAGCAGGTACCCGACGCCCTTGGCGCCGCCGAGGATCAGGTCGGTGGCGTACCGCTCCTCCACGTACTGGGACAGCACCAGGATCGGCATCTCCGGCAGCCGCTCCCGCACCGCCAGGGCCGCCCGCAGGCCCTCGTCGGTGAAGGACGGCGGCATCCGCACGTCCACGATCGCCAGGTCGGGACGGTGCTCCTCCACGATGGCCCGCAGGCCGGGGCCGTCACCCACCGTCGCCACGGTCTCGATCCCGGCGTCGGCCAGCAGCCGCACCAGCCCTTCCCGCAGCAACACCGAATCCTCGGCGATCACGACCCGCATGCGCCCCATTATCCCGGTGTCCCGGGACCGCCTGTCCACCGGACGACCGAGCCCCGGCCGCTACCAGGTGCAGGGCAGGTCCGCCCGGATCACCGTCGGCCCGCCGGCCGGGCTGTCCACGGTGAGCAGACCGTCGATGGTCGCCGCACGGTCCGCCAGGCCCGCCAGCCCGCCCCCGGGGCGCGCGACGGCACCGCCGACCCCGTCGTCGGTCACCTCGACGATCACCCAGGAGCCCTCGCGGTGGACGCGCACGCCGGCCCGGGTCGCGCGGGCGTACTTCGCGATGTTCGCCAGCGCCTCCGCCACGATGAAGTACGCGATGCTCTCCACCGCGGCGGGCGGACGCTCCGGCAGATCCACCTGCACCTCCACCGGCACCGGCGCCCGCCCCGCCAGCCCCGACAACGCCGGGTCCAGGCCGCGGTCGGTCAGGATCGCCGGGTAGATGCCCCGGGCCAGATCACGCAGCTCGGAGATCGCCTCCTTGGTGCCCGAATGCGCCTGCTCGATCAGCGCGCGGGCGCCCTCCGGATCCTCGTCCAGCTTGGCGCGGGCACGCCCGATGTCCATCGCCACCGCCAGCAGCCGCTGCTGGGCCCCGTCATGCAGGTCACGCTCGATCCTGCGGCGCTCGAACTCCGCCGCGTCCACCCCGCGCGCCCGGCTGGCCCGCAGACGCGCGGTCCGCTCCCGCAACCGCAGGTTCTCCGCCTGCGTACGGGACGGGCCGAGCAGGAACTGGGTGAGCAGCATGTGCCCCGCGGCCATGCCCCGCGTCACGTACATCCCCAGGATCCCCAGCAGCACCCCGACCAGCGTGCCCGGCAGCGCCCCGAGCGCGTTGTCCGCCCAGAACGACACCACGCCGAGGCTCACCTCGACGCCGCCCTCGGTCGCGGCGATCAGCGGCAGCGCCAGGAACATCCCCGCCGCGCTCCAGACCGCCACCATCACGACGAACTCCACCACGCCCAACGGGAACCGCAGGGCGAGATACAGCAGGTCCTTCCACGTGGCCGGGTCACCCGCCATCGTCTTCAGCTTCGTCAGCGGATTACGCCCCGGCGGCAACGGCCGGTACGGACTGGGAATCCGCACACCGAACGCCGCCCACGCCATGGCCCGCTCCAGCACCGCCGCGAACCGCCAGTAGACCATCATCAGCGCCAGGCCCGGGATCCCCACCCAGATCACCACCGTGGCCGCCGACACCGACAAGCCCACGACCAAGGACACGAACCAGGCCAGCCCGACGAACATGCTCGCACCCAGGTAAAGCGCCGAACGCCACGTCACCGACGAACGCGCCAACGCCACCGGATTCCAGGTCCCCTTCACCACCGTCCGCGTGCGCATGGCCGCCGTGGCGCTGCCGCTCATCTCGCTCATCGCTCCTCCGTGCCAGGTCCACCGTACGCAACCAGCCTCGCCGACACCGCCCCCCAACGGCCATGGTGCCCACCGCCTCCCTGGGGTAGGGAAAACCAGAGTGTCTTGCTTATTGGCAAGCACGAGCTGCGCTCCTCGCCTTGACGGCTCGTCGCTTGTCGTGCTTGCGTGCGATCGCTGCATCGCTCCGACTCGCCCTAGGGGGCTCGCTACGCGATCAGGTCCTCGCACGCTCGGACCTGCCTTCGGACGCGATCGCAACGCCTGGGCGACCGTTCGGGGCTGGGGTGAGGGGCTGAGATGGGTGCGGCTGTGCCTATTGGCAGGCGCGAGCTGCGCTCCTCGCCTTGGCGGCTCGTCGCTTGTCGTGCTTGCGTGCGATCGCTGCATCGCTCCGACTCGCCCTAGGGGGCTCGCTACGCGATCAGATTCTCGCTCCGCTCGAATCTGCCTTCGGACGCGATCGCAACGCCTGGGCGCCGTTCGGGGCTGGGGTGAGGGGGCTGAGGTGGTTTAGCCGCTGTTATTGGCGGTGCCTGCGGCGGGTGATGGGGGTGAGAGCGCGAAACGGCCCGCGCCGGGGTGGCGCGGGCCGGGGTGGTTCGCTTGCTCAGCGGTCGTCGGAGACGGTGGTCTTCTGGACCTGGAGCAGGAACTCGGCGTTGGACTTGGTCTCCTTCATCTTCTCGATGAGGAGTTCCAGGGCCTGCTGGGTCTCCAGGGCGTGCAGGACGCGGCGGAGCTGCCAGACGACGCGGAGCTCCTCGGGGGCCATCAGGATCTCCTCCTTGCGGGTGCTGGACTGGTCCACGTCCACCGCCGGGAAGATGCGCTTGTCGGCCAGGCTCCGGTTGAGCTTGAGCTCCATGTTGCCGGTGCCCTTGAACTCCTCGAAGATGACCTCGTCCATGCGGGACCCGGTCTCCACCAGGGCGGTGGCCAGGATCGTCAGCGAGCCGCCGTTCTCGATGTTGCGGGCCGCGCCGAAGAACCGCTTGGGCGGGTAGAGGGCGGTCGAGTCCACACCACCGGACAGGATGCGGCCCGAGGCGGGCGCGGCCAGGTTGTAGGCGCGGCCCAGACGGGTGATCGAGTCCAGCAGGACGACGACGTCGTGGCCCAGCTCCACCAGGCGCTTGGCACGTTCGATCGCCAGCTCCGCCACCGTGGTGTGGTCCTCGGCGGGACGGTCGAAGGTCGAGTGGATCACCTCGCCCTTCACCGTCCGCTGCATGTCGGTGACCTCCTCGGGACGCTCGTCGACGAGGACGACCATGAGGTGGCACTCGGGGTTGTTCTTGGTGATCGCGTTGGCGATCGCCTGCAGCACCATCGTCTTGCCGGCCTTGGGCGGCGAGACGATCAGGCCGCGCTGGCCCTTGCCGATCGGCGACACCAGGTCGATGATCCGCGTGGTGAGGATCCCCGGGTCCGACTCCAGGCGCAGCCGCTCCTGCGGGTACAGCGGGGTCAGCTTGGTGAAGTCGACGCGGCTCTTGGCCTGGTCGGGCTCCATCCCGTTCACGGTGTCGAGCCGGACCAGCGCGTTGAACTTCTCCCGCCGCTCGCCCTCGCGGGCCTGCCGGACGGCGCCGGTGATGACGTCGCCCTTGCGCAGCCCGTTCTTGCGGACCTGCGCCAGCGAGACGTACACGTCGTTGGGACCCGGCAGGTAGCCGGTGGTGCGCACGAACGCGTAGTTGTCGAGGATGTCGAGGATGCCCGCGACGGGGATCAGGACGTCATCCTCGGTGATCACCGGCTCCTCGTAGCGGTCGCGCCCGCCACGGCCGCGGTTGCGCTCGCGGAACCGGCGCCCGCGCCGCCCCCGGCCGCCGCCGTCCTCGTCGTCGGACTGGCCGCCGCCCCCGGAGCCCTGGCCGCCGCGCTGGCGTCCGCCCTGGTCGCGGCCCTCGCCCCGCTCGCGGCGGGAACGCTGCCGGCCCTCGCGGCCACCGTCGCGGCCCTCGCGTCCGCCCTGGCCCTCGCCGCCGTCGTCCTCGGCCCGGCCCCCGCCCTGCCGGCCCTCGCCACGGCGCTCGGCCTGCTTGTCCTGCCGTTCCTGGCGCTCGGCGGCGCGGCCGTCGGCCTTGGGCTCGTCCTTGGTCTCACCCTTGTCCTCGTCCGCCGGCTGCTCGGCCGCGGGGGCCGGCGCCGGGGCCTCGGCGAGGGCCGCCTGCCCCTCGTTCTCGGCCCGCTTGGCCGCGGTGTTGCGGCCACGGCGGGTGCGGGTGGCCGGCGCCTCGGCCGCCACGGTGCCAGCGGCTCCCTGCTCGCCCCCGCCCGAGCCCTGGTCGCCGCCCTGCTTCTCCTGGATGGCGGCGATGAGCTGGCTCTTGCGCATCCCAGTGGTGCCGGTGATGCCGAGGCTGGACGCGAGCGCCTTGAGCTCGGGCAGCACCATGGCCGACAGCCCGGTGCCGGACCGGCGGCGCCGGGGGGTGGCGCGCTGCGCGCCCTCGGCGCCTTGCGTGCCTTCCGGTGCGGCTGGTGCCGTGCTGGATGCGTCCGTAAGCAGTTCGCTGGATTCGCTCACTAAGGGTCCTTCCCAGGGAGCGGGTGTAGGCCGGCGAGCGGCCAGGCAACCCGGTAGTGCGGCCCGGCGGGGGCGCCGAGTCGGGCTCCGCGGCGCGCGGCGTCACCGCGCTCCGCGATTTCTGGGCACAGCCAGATGGTGGTCGGGACGTTTCGCTCGTGCGAGTTCCCGGTACCGCTACCTCCGAAGTTGGTTCGCAGGAACGCCTGACATCGGGATGTCACGGTGTCGGGAAGCCTAGTACGCGGGACCGACACGACCGAAGGGCCGGACAGGCGACGCGCGGCTGACGAGCACAGGGCCCCGAACGGGGCATCTGGTGCGGCAATCAGCCTAACATCACCAGGGCACACTGCTATTCCCCAGAGGTCGATGTCTTCGCATTTTACCTAGCCGGATCATTCCACCAGGGCGGGCCGCCGCGGCCGTCCTCGCCCATGCATCGTCTGCGAAGGTCAAGGCCGGACGCTGGAACCGTCACGCCGAACGCGTGCGCCGCGGGGGGCGACGTTCAGCGGGTGTATGTGCCAGCCATTACCCACTTTCGGCGCCATCGAATCAACTCTCGCGGCGCTTGTGAAGCCCAGGACAGTAGGTCCTGCCCCGGAAATGACCGCGGGGACACCGGCGGCGCGCAGCCGGGCGAGCAGTTCCGCCGACTCCGGCATGGCCGGGGCGCGGTGGTCCTGATGCAGCCGGTCCTCCGTCGCGGCCATGAGAATCTCGTCCCCGAGCCCCTCGGTGAGCGCGGCGACCAGCAGCGCGGCCCGTCCCGCGTTGGTGGCGGCGTCGGCGTGCGGGACGGTCTCCGGCAGCAGCCCCCGCGCCCGTTCGGTGGCCAGCCGCTGCTCCGGGACGAACGCGACGACCTGGTCGTGCTTGGGTTCCAGCCGGACCGAGGACGGGCCGTCCCCGCCCGTCCAGGCGATGGTGAGCCCGCCGGCCAGGCAGGGCGCGGCGTTGTCGGGATGCCCCTCGATCTCGGCGGCGAGCCGCAGCGCGACCAGGTCGTCCAGCACCCGCCCCGCGGGGTGCAGGTGCCGCGCCGCGAGGATGCCGGCGACGATCGCGGCGGAGGACGAGCCGAGCCCGCGGCTGTGCGGGATCCGGTTGACGCAGCGCAGCGCCAGGCCGGGAGGCTGGCCTAGATCGGACTCCGCCAGCGCGTCGGCCAGCTCGAAGGACCGCCGCAGCACGCGCACGATCAGGTGCCGCTCGCCCCGGTCGGCGACCTCGGCGCCCTCCCCGTCCACCTCGATGGTCAGGCCGCCGCCGGTGACCGCCACCTCGACCTCGTCGTACAGCGTGAGCGCCAGCCCGAGCGAGTCGAACCCCGGCCCCAGGTTCGCGCTGGTCGCCGGCGCCTCGACGACGACGCGGGCGCCGATGGGCCACTGGTGGGTCATGCCAGCCCGAGAGCGGAGGCGGCGGCGTGCGCGTCCACCTTGACGGTAGTGGGGGCGGGCGCGCCGGAGATGGCCCAGTCCGGGTCCTTGAGGCCGTTGCCCGTCACGGTGCACACGACCCTGGAACCGGGCTGTACGACCCCGCGTTCGGCGGCCTGGAGGATCCCCGCGACGGCGGCGGCGGACGCGGGCTCGACGAACACGCCCTCCTCGGAGGCCAGCAGCCGGTACGCGGCCAGGATCTGCCGGTCGGTGACCGAGTCGATCGCGCCGCCCGACTCGTCCCGCGCCGCGATCGCCAGGTCCCAGGACGCGGGGTTGCCGATGCGGATCGCGGTGGCGATCGTCTGCGGCTTCAGGACGGGCTCGCCCTTCACGAACGGCGCCGCGCCGCTGGCCTGGAAGCCGAGCATCCGGGGGCGCCGGGACGCGATCCCGTCCGCGGCGTACTCCCCGTACCCCATCCAGTACGCGGAGATGTTGCCGGCGTTGCCGACCGGGAGGCAGTGCACGTCCGGGGCGTCGCCGAGCGCGTCCACGATCTCGAACGCGGCGGTCTTCTGGCCCTGCAGCCGGTACTTGTTCACCGAGTTGACCAGCGCCACCGGATAGTCCACCGACAGCTTCCGGGCCAGTTCGAGGCAGTCGTCGAAGTTGCCGTCCACCTGGAGCAGCCGCGCGCCGTGCACCAGCGCCTGGGCCAGCTTGCCCATCGCGATCTTGCCCTGTGGCACCAGCACCGCGCAGGTCATCCCGGCCCGTACCGCGTAGGCGGCGGCCGAGGCCGAGGTGTTGCCGGTGGACGCGCAGATCACCGCCTTGGCGCCGTCCTCGGCGGCCTTGCTGATCGCCACCGTCATGCCGCGGTCCTTGAACGACCCGGTCGGGTTCGCGCCCTCGACCTTGAGATACACCTCGCATCCCGTCAGCTGCGACACCCGCGGCGCCGGCAGCAACGGCGTCCCGCCCTCCAGCAGGGTGACGACGGGCGTGGCTCCCGTCACCGGAAGGCGGTCGCGATACTCCTCGATGAGGCCGCGCCAGGCGCGGGCGGTCGCGTTCACGTCGTTCTCCTCAGATGACCTGCGATGTCGCGCAGATTCTAGGCTTCCGGGGAGCCTACTCGTCGCCCTCTACACGCATTACGCTGGCCACCTCGCGCACGATGTCGAGCTTGTGGAGGCGATCCACGGTGGCGGACAGGGCGGCATCCGGTGCCCGGTGCGTCACCACGACCAGCTGCGCCTCGTCCCCCCTGCCCTCCTGGCGGACGGCCTGGATCGACACGTCCTGCCGGGCGAACTCCTCGGCCACGGCCGCGAGCACCCCGGACCGGTCCGCCACGTCGAGCTGGACGTAGTAGCGCGTGATCGTCTCACCCATCGGCAGGACGGGAAGCTTGGCGTAGGTGACCTCGACCGGCCCACGGCTACCGGCCACCCGGTTGCGGGCCACCGCGACCAGGTCGCCCAGGACGGCGGACGCGGTGGGCGCACCGCCCGCGCCGGCGCCGTAGAACATCAGGGACCCCGCCGACTCGGCCTCCACGAACACCGCGTTGAACGCCCCGCGCACGCTGGCCAGCGGATGCGACCGGGGGATCATCGCCGGGTAGACGCGCACCGAGACCCCGCGCCCGCCGTTGCGGCCGTCCTCGTCCGGGACGCGCTCGCAGATGGCCAGCAGCTTGACGACGCTGTCCATCTCCTTGGCGCCGGACACGTCCGCGGCGGTCACCTCGGTGATGCCCTCGCGGTGGACGTCGGCGGCGGTGACGGGGGTGTGGAAGGCCAGCTGCGCCAGGATCGCCGCCTTGGCCGCCGCGTCGAAGCCCTCCACGTCGGCGGTGGGGTCGGCCTCGGCGTACCCGAGCGCCTGCGCCTCCTCCAGCGCCTCGTTGAAACCGGCGCCGTGGGTGTCCATCTGGTCGAGGATGTAGTTGGTGGTGCCGTTCACGATGCCCAGCACCCGGTGCACGTGGTCGCCCACCAGCGACTCGCGCAGCGGGCGCAGCAGCGGGATCGCGCCCGCCACCGCCGCCTCGTAGTACAGGTCGGCGCCGTACTCGCGGGCCGCGGCGAACAGCGTCTCGCCGTCCTCGGCCAGCAGCGCCTTGTTGGCGGTGACCACCGACTTGCCGGTCTTCATCGCCTCCAGCATCAGCGACCTGGCCGGCTCGATCCCGCCGATCACCTCGACCACCAGGTCCACGTCGTCCCGGGTGACCAGGGACTGGGCGTCGGTCGTCAGCAGCCCCGGGTCGATGCCCGCCCGGTCGCGGTCCAGCCGGCGCACCGCGATCCCCGCCACCTCCAGCGGGACGCCCACGCGCGCGCTCAGGTCGGCCGCCTGCTCACGCAGCAGCCGCACCACCTCCGAGCCCACGACGCCGCATCCCAGCAGCGCCACCCGCAGCGGGCTCCCCTCGGGTTTCACGCTCCAACCTCCGCATCGAGCCGCAGCAGATCCTCGTCGGTCTCGCGGCGGACGATCACCCGCGACTCCCCGTTCCGCACCGCCACCACCGCCGGCTTCGGAACGAAGTTGTAGTTGCTGGCCATCGACCGACAGTACGCACCCGTCGCGGCCACCGCCACCAGGTCCCCCGCCGTAAGATCTTCGGGCAACCACAGGTCCCGCACGACGATATCCCCGCTTTCGCAGTGCTTGCCGACAAGCCTGGAGAGCATCGGGTCCTCGTGGGACGCCCGGCTCGCCAGCACGCAGGAGTACTCGGCGCCGTACAGGGCGGTGCGCAGGTTGTCGCTCATCCCGCCGTCGACCGACACGTACGTGCGCAGCCCCTCGACGTTCTTGACCGTGCCGACCTCGTACAGCGTCACACCGCCGGGCCCGATGATCGCGCGTCCCGGCTCCACGGTCAGCCTGGGCATCGCCAGCCCGTACGCCTTGCACTCGTGGGCCACGATGGACCGCAGCCCGTCCGCCAGGTCCTTCGGATCGTGGGGTTCGTCACCCGGCACGTAGGCGATGCCGTAGCCGCCGCCCAGGTCCAGCTCGGGAAGCTCGATCCCGTGCTCGTCCCGGATCGCCACCAGCAGCCCGGCGAGCCGGTGCGCGGCCACCTCGAACCCGTCGGTGTCGAAGATCTGCGAGCCGATATGGGAGTGCAGCCCCACCAATTCCAGCTGCTTGAGTTCGAGCACCCTCCGCACGGCCTCGAGCGCGTCCCCATTGCTCCTCGAGAAACCGAACTTCTGATCGTCATGGGCGGTCGCGATGAACTCGTGCGTATGCGCCTCGACACCCGTCGTGACGCGTACCATCACCTTCGCCCTGACACCCTTTTCCTTCGCCAGAAAACCGAGCCGGGCGATTTCCTGGAACGAATCGAGCACGATCCGTCCGACACCGGCCTCAAGGGCACGGTCCAGTTCCGCCACCGACTTGTTGCTGCCGTGCATGGTGATGCGCTCCGCGGGAAAGCCCGCCGCCAGCGCGACCGCCAGCTCTCCCCCGCTGCACACGTCCAGGCCGAGGCCCTCCTCGTGCAGCCAGCGGGCCACGGCCGTGCACAGGAACGCCTTTCCCGCGTAGTGCACGTCGCCGTCATGGAACGCCGCCACGTACTCCCGCGCCCGCGACCGCACGTCCTCCTCGTCATAGACGAACAGGGGCGTCCCGTACTGCCGGGCCAGGTCCCGCACGTCCACGCCGCCGATGCGCACGACACCGTCGTCCTCGCGCTTGGCGCCGCGCGGCCAGATCTGCGGATCCAGCGCGTTCAGATCGTCCGCCGGCGGCATCGGGTGCTCCTCGGGCAGGACGTCGGCATGCCGGGGTCCGGCGGGGTGAACTCTGCTCATATCCGCTCTCTCGGGGTGTCACCGATCATCTTCAGGCCGTTACCCAGGGCGACGCGCGCGGCCTCCGCCAAGGTGACCCTCGCCGCGTGCAACGCACCCGGTTCCTCCCCGCCCTTCGGCAGCGCGGGGCAACGCTCGTAAACGTCATGGAAGCCGTCGGCGAGGCGCACGAGGAACCCGCCCAGCTCCCCTTGGCGCACCCACCCCGGCATCTCCCCCAACAAGGCCAGCAACGCCAACTCTTCCCGCCGGTCCAACCCCTCCGGCGGGCCCGCCTCCACCCCCAGATCCCGGGCCCGCCTCCCCACAGCGGCAGCCCGCGCGTACGCATACCTCACCCGGAACCCGGGATTCTCGAACGTCCGCGGCCGATCGGCCCACTCAACCGCCTTGACCCGCCCCCACCCGTACGCAGGATCCCGGGCGACATCGGAAGCCAATTCCTCCGGCCGCTCCACCACGACCCGAAGAAACCCGCCGTCCACCTCCACAGCCCCAACACCGGCAACGTCTCTCACAAAATTCGCAACAACCTCGGCATCAACACCGACCCGCAAAGCCACGGGACTCCGGTAAACCCCAGGCCCCACACAGCGAAGCCCCACGTCCGCCGCACAACCCCCGGCACGCTCCACCGCCCGCCCAAGAGCGGCATCCACCTCGCCCGGAGTCACCCTGGTGAGACTAGCCGACCACTATTCGAGACAGCACGCCGCCAAGCTACGCGGACGCCGCCGCCAGCTTCCGCACCGTCTGGATCAGTTGGTTGGGGTCGAACGGCTTGGTCACGTACGCGTCCACGCCGATCTCGTGCCCGCGCCTGATGTCGTGCTCCTGCGCCCTGGCCGTGATCATCACGACCTTGATGTCCCGGGTGAGCTCGTCCTCCCTGAGCCGCATCGCCGTCACCCACCCGTCCAGCCGCGGCATCATCACGTCCAGCGTGATCACATCGGGACGCACCTCGACCACCTTCTCCAGGCAGTCCTGACCGTCCACCGCGGTCGACACCTCGAACCCCTCGAGCTGAAGGTTCACCGCGATCAGCTGCCGGATCACCTCATCGTCGTCAACGACCAGCACGCGTCCCAGTGGCTCGGTCACGGCCACGAAGTTAGTCGACTCCACCCGGCAACGCACGGCGAACCGTCCAGGTACGCGCCCACTCCCCAACCCTGGTAACCTTCCTTCCGCGCTAGAACGCAACCGCCCCCTTAGCTCAGGGGATAGAGCAACGGCCTCCGGAGCCGTGTGCGCAGGTTCGAATCCTGCAGGGGGCACCCTCTCATGATCAGCCGATTTCCGCCATTGACCTGCGAAAACCGGCTGTTGTCGTCTCCGGAGCATGTGACACCCGATGCCACCTCGGGCCACCAGATGCCGGGGTGCGCGTTCCATTTGCGTTCCGGTCCGCTACCTCGACCCCGCCCGAGGGGACGTGGGCGATGATGAAAGGACGGCGGGTCGCCAACCGTCGTTCCTCGACCGCGGCCAGGGCACCCGGCGGACGGGAGGAGGCGCGGAACCTCAGCAGCGTCCGGCCGCGTTCGTCCCGCGACTTGCGCCGCCCCGTTACTACGAGGCGGCGGCCTTCACCGACTTGGGCGAGCACCTTCCGTACCCGTGCCCGCGCCCGGATCAGAAAATGGAGGCCGATCCCCGCCACGCACAAGGTCGCCGTCCACAGGAGCCCCCCGGGGATCAGCGCGTGCCGCGACCGGTCCAGGCCGCCGGCGTATGGGCCGAGCGGCCCTACCCGCACCGGGACCTCCTGCCCGATAGTGGCCCTGCCGACCCCGGACACATGACCAGAGCCCCGGGTGCCGTCGGCGAAGCGCCAGCTACCACGACAGTCCAGGTACGTGGCGTCGTAGCGCACCTCGCGCTGCTCGCATGCCTCGATGGTGGCCACGGCCCGCTCTCCCCACAAGACCGTGTAGATGACCGCCCCGGGGAGGACAAGCATGAAAAACGCCAACGTCAGCAGACCGAGAACGAACGCGGCCGGAGCGGTGGCGGCCCCGAGGAACCTCTTGGGTGCCGCCCAACGGTCCGGCTCTGCCGCAGCGATCATTCCGCCATTCTCATTTCGTCGTGGGCCTGAATGGCCACCGGTGCCCATCTTGCGGCGGAGGTCGTTCACTATGGCGGGCGAGTCGTCGAGGGCTCGCTCGAACCCGTCCTGCATGTGTGGAGCCGGTGATTTAGGGCCTCCGGTACGAGGGACGGGTCCTCGGTCAGCTTCCGTGACTGGCGCTGCAGGTCCTGTAGCGCGACTTCGGAAAGCCGCATGATCGTCTCAGCGAGTTCAGCGGACGCCATCCGCATGGCACGCCAGCCGCACGATCTTCTCCACTGCGGATCCTGTCGTCGCGGGGCTCGGCTCGGCCGGACCAGGTCTTACAGCCAGCCCTGGAGCTCTGCCGCCTTCCGCATCTCCTTGGCCGCTTCCTCTGGCAAAGTCGATGTGAGATCGATGAAATCCTATCGTCGGCTATGTCCGCGCGCCCTGCCCTTCCTCGATGGAGGCTCCGGCCGACTCTGGGGTTCGTGGGATGCCTCTACGGGGTCGCTCGTTGTAGGGGAATGGTCATGCCTAGTTCACCCGGCAGGTGCATTTCACGATCGTGATGCACACTCGCGATCGTCCGACAGGCCCCGGTCGGCTGAAACTGCCGGATCGACGGCCGGCGCGCGCCGGGAACGTCCTGAGGGATTGGTGCGCCGGTCGGTGGTCTGGTCGGTTGAGCGTGGCTGCCACCACCATGCCCGCTGCCAGGACGCGGTCGGCCCGACGGCGCCAGGCGTGCTC